>NZ_LZKE01000199.1:0-77259 GCF_001672675.1 Mycobacterium sp. E2327 | reverse complement strand
GACGACGTGCCGGCGTTTCCCGGTGACGTCCTCGGCGAGGTCGGCGACGGCTGGCGGGTGATGCGGGAGGCGCTGGCGTTCGAGAGGGTCGGCATCGCTCGCTACGCGCGGTGCGAGTCCCTGCTCGACCGCCTGCAAAAGCAACTCGGCGACGACTGGGACGCGCTGCCCGAATCGATTCGCGCCCGCTGGGCCCGGGCGCTGGTCGACCTGCGGGTGGCCAGGCTGCTGGCGTATCGGGCCATCTCGCTGCAAGACGACCCATCGGCGGGTGCGGCGGCCAGCGCCGCCCGCATCGCCACCACCACGTGCGATCAGCTGGTCGCCGAGCTGCTGTTCGACGTGCTGGGCCCCTCCGCGCTGGACAGCGGCGCGTCGGCACCCCTGCACGGGGCCATCGAAGACCATTGGCGCTACGCACAGGCCGCCACCGTGGCATCGGGCACCATCGAGGTGCAGCGCATGCTGGTGGCACGCGACGTTCTGGGAGGCCATCGGTGAAAACCGAACTGCCACAAGATATCAGCGACTTCGCCGCCGTCGCGGCCAAGCGGCTCGCCCGGCTGGGCGGCCCACCGGCGGCGCTGCGCGCCGAGGCCGACGACAGCGTGCGCGACGCGGCGCGGGGTTCCCTGGCCGACCTCGGCGCGTTCGAACTGGACGTGCGGTCGGAGGCCGACGATTTGCTTGCCGCCGCGGTGCTCTGCCAGGCCGCCGGCGCGAACGCGCTGCCCTACCCCGTCGTGGAGGAGCTACTTCCAATCGACGGCGCCCGCCTGACCCTGGTCAACCCCGAAGCGCCCCGCATCGACCACGGCGACCTGCCCGGCGACTGGATCGCCGCCGACCTGGACGGCGTGCGGTACCACCCGCAACCGGGGGTGCGGACGAACGCCAAGCTGGGGCCGTTTCTGGTGCCCGCCACCTTAAGCGCACCCGACGGAACCGTCCCGGCCGGCGACGTTAACCTTCATCTCGTGCTGGGATCATGGCGGATTCTGGGAGCCCTGCAGCAATCGCTGCACATCGTCACCGAACACGTGCGCGCACGGGTCCAGTTCGGCCAGCCGCTGGCCGACTTCCAGGCGGTCAGGTTCGCGGTCGCCGACGCCGCTGTCGGGGTGCGCGGCCTGCACGAACTCGCGAAGTACACCATCTGCCGGCCGGAATCCCTTCCGGTGCAGGTGCATTCGGCCGACGCGCTGGTCCTGCGATATAAGGCCGCGGACACCGCACGGCAGGTGCTGCGGACCTCGCATCAACTGCTCGGCGCCCTGGGCTTCTGCGACGAGTCCGACGTCAGCGTGCTCGACCGGCACACCCAACCGCTGATCCGGTTGCCGCTGAGCGCGGAGGCGCTCGCGCTGCGCCTGATACCCGACGTCCGGGACGGTCACCTGGAGACACTGTTCAGCGGGTCGGTATCGGCGTGACGACCGAACGGATCGCGTCCGAGGCGGGCCCCAATCCGCTGGAGGAAGGGATCCCCTTTGGCGCCAAGCTTCAGCAGCTCGCCGAGGAACGCCCCGACGACAAGGCGGTGACGGTCGTCGCGCTCGACGGCAGCGCGAGCGCGCTGACCTTCGGTGAGCTCGACGCCCGCGCAAACCAGTGGGGTCGCGCGCTGGCGGCCGACGGCGCGGGGGTCGGCTCCCTTGTGGCGCTGGCGATCCCGAATTCGCAGCACCTGATGCTCGCCGCGCTCGGCTGCTGGAAGATCGGCGCGGTTCCCGTGCCCATGCACTGGGACCTGCCCGAGTGGGAGCGAGATCGGGTGCGCGAGGTAATCGACCCCGCGGTCGTCGTCGACGAAAAAACCCGTTGGGAGTTGGAGGCCCGGGCGGCCGCCGAGTCCGAAACCCCGCTGCCCCCAGTCGTTTCCCCTCACGCCAACGGCATCTGCAGCAGCGGCTCGACCGGTGTGCCGAAGGTGATCCTCAGCCTGGCGCCCTCGCTGTGGACGCCGCAGCACGGCGAGCCGTTCCTGTCGAACTGGACGCCGGTGGCCCAGCCGCAGACGATCATGGTGCCCGCGCCGATGTATCACACCAACGGCTTCGCCACCTTCTTCTTCCTGTTGGCCGGTGACCACCTGGTGGTGCTCGAAAAGTTCGACGCAGCACTCGTTTTGGATGTGATCGAACGCTTCCGGATCACCAACTTCACGGCCACGCCCACGATGCTCGCGCGCATCGCGGCGCGGCCGGACGTCCGGCAGCGCGACCTGTCCAGCGTCGTCTTCGTTTTGCAGGGCGCCGCGGTGATGCCGCCGTCGCTAATGCACACCTGGTTCGAGCTGCTGAGCCCGGAACAGATCGTGTCGGCGTACGGCATGACCGAGAACCTCGGACTCACCGCGTTGCGTGGCGACGAGTGGCTCGCCCATCCGGGCAGCGTCGGCCGCGGCTTTCGGGACACCGAGATCCGGATTCTCGACGCCGGAAGGATACCGCTGGGCCCCGGTGAACACGGCGAAATCTACCTGCGGTCACCCATGGCCGCCGGCTCGCGATACCTGGGCGGGGCGGCGTCCCTACCGACGACCGAAGACGGCTTCCGTTCCGCCGGCGACATTGGGTATCTCGACGAGGACGGCTACCTCTACATCGTCGATCGCCGGGTGGACATGATCATCACCGGCGGCGCCAATGTCTTTCCCGCGGAGGTGGAGTCGGCCCTCGCGGGCCACCCGGGCATCGCCGACGTCGTCGTCATCGGGCTGTCCGACCCACAGTGGGGGCGCCGCGTGCATGCCGTGGTGCAGCTGGCCGACGGGGTGCGCCTCACCGAGGAAGAGGTGATCGAATACGCGAAAAGCCGGCTCGCCCACTACAAGGCGCCCAAGACCGTCGAGTTCGTCGATGCAATCCCCCGCACCGCGGCCACCAAAGTCAATCGCTCGGCGATGATCGAGTCCCGCGGCGGCTAGGGCTGCTAGCCGGGCCTGTCGACGGGGCACATGTACTTGTCCGCGAACCGCACACACCCCGGCGGCGGCGGCTGGTCTGGTCGGTTATCGCCAACACCGTTCGGCACGACATGCAACCACGCGCGGTCCTGGCACAAAAACGAGTCCCCACCCCAACCACCGGGCCGGATGGTGCCGTTGACGCACGGGTCCGCGTGCGCCACCGCCGGAACGCCGAAAAACACCGAGACGATCACGGAGCACACCGCGACGAAGACCGCCCTCATAACCGTTTGATGGTAGTCGCACCGCCGCGACCTGCCCAATAAACCAACCGCCGCTCTAACGCGGCTCAGAGCCGGTTCACAACCCGCTCAGAGCTGCGCCTGCGACATTGTGGACGTCGTTCATCGGGGGCGAGATGGGGTCGTGGCCATGAGGAACCTTGCCCTGCCCGCGGCGATCGCCGTACTCGTCGCCGCCGGGTCGCTGGCGGCGGCGCCGGCAGTCAAAGCCGACGTCGACTTTTACTGCAGACCCGGATGCTGGGGCGCGGCCGCGGGGTCGCTCTCGACCGGAGAGGAATCCATCCGGCTCAACTACCGGACCCGGCATGAGGCGGAGGACGCCGCCGTGTTGTGGTGTGACGTCAAGGGAAAGACAAACGACTGCGAGGTCCTCGCGTCCGGACTGGGTTGCTTCTCGATCGCGGAGAGCAACGACGGGAAGGTGTTGGCGGGGCGAGAGGCGCTCACCCAGGACGCGGCCGATGCGGCAGCGCTGGACGGGGCCGGACCGGGGTCGACGGTCGACCTGCGCGACTGCAACGGCTGACCTTTCCTGCATATCCCGCAATGCGCGGTAACCTCATTCTCATGGCTGAACCGACCGAGGAAGCCGACGTGACGCGCGGTGACCGCTTCATCAAGACGGCCGTCGCGATCCTGGGCGAAACGGGGCGCACCGACTTCACCGTCCAGGAGGTCGTCGCGCGCTCCAAGACCTCGCTTCGCGCCTTCTACCAGCACTTCAGCAGCAAGGACGAACTGCTCCTCGCGCTGTTCGACCGGACCATCGCGCAATCGGTGCAGGCCTGGCGCGCCGAGACCAACGGGCTGGACAGCACCGCCGCGCTGAAGCTGGTGATCGACCGCGTCAGCCAACAACCCGAGTCGAGCACCCAGGACAGCCTCAACAGGGCGTTGAGCCTGTACAACCAGCATCTGGCGGAAACCCGCCCCCGCGATTACACCCGGGTGCTGTCCCCGTTGCATCAGCTGATCCGCGACATCGTCGGGCAGGGAATCACGGAAGGGGTCTTCAACCCGGGACTCGATATCGGGGCCGCGGCCGCGATCGTCATGCAGACCATCATGGGCGCCCAACGGTTGCACTGGCTGGGCACCGAATTGATCGGCAAACCGATTGACGCCGGCCAGCTCTACGACTACTGCAGCCGCGCGCTGGGCATCCGGGAGACCGACGAGGAATCGGCCACGCCCACCCTAGGTGAGCTGTTCGCGCAAATCGGAATGCGGCCGGGCATCCACAACGGCGAGTTCGCGATGACGATGCCGGTCAGCCCCAATGTCGTCAACACGTCCGGCGCCCTTCAGGGCGGCTTGATCGCCACTCTCGTGGACGTGGCGGGCGGGCAGTTCGGGCTGGACTATCTGCAGCAGGGCACCACCATGACCACCGCCGACCTCTTCATCCGCTACCTGCGCCCCATTCGGCAGGGCGCCGCGCGCGCAGTCCCCAGGATGCTGCGGTCCGGTCGGCGCGCGATGGTCATGCAGGTCGACATCTACGGCGACGGCGACGAGCTCGCCGCGACCGCGACCGTGAATTTCGCGATCATCAACGGGGCGACGCCGACCGGCCTGCAGGCCGACAGTTAGGTCCCGGTACTCCTAGCCGCGCAGAAGTGGTAACGTCATTACCAGATACTGAGAACCACAGACTTCCGCAAGGAGATCGCCATGCCGTCTCGCGAACTTTCCTTCCCCGTGTTCGACGCCGACAACCACATGTACGAGCCGCAGGAGGCGCTGACCAAGTTCCTCCCGGACAAGCGCAAGAACGTCATCGACTACGTGCAGGTACGCGGGCGCACCAAGATCGTGGTGCGCGGCCACATCAGCGAGTACATCCCCAACCCGACGTTCGAGGTGGTGGCCCGCCCTGGCGCCCAGGAGGACTACTTCCGCAACGGCGCCCAGGGCAAGACCTATCGCGAGATCCTCGGCGAGCCGATGAAGGCCATCCCCGCCTTCCGCGAACCGGGCGCGCGGCTGGAGGTCATGGACGAACTCGGCATCGACTACGCCCTGATGTTCCCCACCCTGGCCAGCCTGGTCGAGGAGCGCATGAAGGACGACCCCGAGATGACCCACGACGTCATCCACGCGCTCAACCAGTGGATGTACGAACAGTGGTCCTTCAACTATCAGGACCGCATCTTCGCCACCCCGGTGATCACCCTGCCGATCGTCGAGCGCGCGCTCGAAGAACTCGAGTGGGTCCTCGAGCGCGGCGCCCGCACCGTGCTCGTGCGCCCCGCACCGGTGCCCGGCTACAAGGGCAGCCGGTCGTTCGGCCTCGAGGAGTTCGACCCGTTCTGGCAAGCCTGCGTCAAAGCCGGGATTCCCGTGTCGATGCACGCCTCGGACAGCGGTTACTCCGAGTTCGCCAACGTGTGGGAGCCGGGCGACGAGTTCCTGCCGTTCAAGCCGACCCCCTTCCGCAGCCTGGTGATGGGCCACCGACCGATCATCGACGCGATGGGTGCGCTGGTATGCCATGGCGCGCTGTCACGCAACCCCGAGTTGCGGATCCTTTCCATCGAAAACGGTGCGGATTGGGTGCCGGACCTCTTCAAGGGCCTCAAGGGCGTCTACAAGAAGATGCCGCAGTCGTTCAGCGAGGACCCGATCGAGGCGTTTAAGCGCTGCGTGTACATCACCCCGTTCTGGGAGGACCGCTTCACCGAGATCGTCAAGATGGTGGGAACCGACCGGGTGCTGTTCGGATCGGACTGGCCGCACCCCGAGGGCCTGAAGGACCCCATCAGCTTCGTCGACGAGCTCACCGACTTCGACGAGGAGGACGTCGCCAAGATCATGGGCGGCAACCTGATGAAGCTGATGAAGGTCTCCTCGCCCGAGAAAAAGCCGGTCTCAGCCTGAGCGGTCGGCGTCGTCCATGATGGAGACGACGCCCCTGGTCTCGAAGACCGCGAGGCGAACGCCCGCGGGTGTTTGGTGGCCGTGCTGGCGCAGGATCGCGTCCAGGTCCGAGTGCGTGAGGCGGCACCGTTTCAGGTTCGCCTCATCGACTTCACCGTCGCGGATCAGCACCCGCACCGGCGGGTCTACCAGGCGGCGCACCCACGGGACGAACCGCAGCCGCGCGACCAGGTCGTGGGCGGCGATCAAGGCGACGAGGGCGGCCGCCCCGGTTAACCACGAAGTGTCGGCGGCCGTCGCGGTTCGCCCGACAATAGCGCCCACCGCGACGGCGGTCACCCAGTCGAACGGCGTGAACTCGGCGATGGTGCGCCGCAACATGAGCCGGAAAGCCGTTGCGGCGGTGACGAATAACGCGAACGCCTTGAGCGCGGCAAAGGCCGCCGGTCGCCAGCCGTCGACGAACTGCAACAGCAGATCCCTCACGTCGACGCGATTCGGGTTAGGCGGGGAACGCTCACGTGACCTGAGGTACCCCTCGACATCCGGCGTAACCACGCGACGTGCCGGGACAGCCGTTAGCAAACTGATGCAATGGGTACCTAACAGGCGTTGCTAATCTGAATATCTACGTGTGCAAACGCCATGCATTCGACCCGGTTGTGTGACTGCATAGCGAGGTTCCGCGGGAAGGACGGCCAGATGGTCGCCGAAATGGATTGGGACAACACCGTTGGTGTGCCCGACGAGGTTCGGCGTGTCTTCGAGAACGTTCCCGCCATGCTGGTCGGCCTGAAGGGGCCCGACCACCGGTTTGTCGCGGTCAACGCGGCCTACCGGACATTCAACCCGACCGGCAACCCGGTGGGAAAGCTTGCGCGCGAGGTCTTCCCCGAGCTGGAGAGCCAGCAGATCTACCAAATGTTCGACCGGGTCTACGCGACCGGCGAACCGCAAACCGGGACGGAATGGCGGCTGCAGGCCGACTATGACGGCTCGGGAATCGAGGAACGGTATTTCGACTTCATCGTCACGCCTCGCCGCGGGGACGACGGATCGATCGAGGGTGTGCAGATAATCTTCGACGACGTCACCGTCCGGGTGCGGGCGCGGGAGGCCGCCGAGGAGCGGATGGAGGAGCTGTCCGAGCGCTACCGGCACGCCCGCGATTCGGCAACCATCATGCAGCAGGCGTTGCTGGCCCCGTCGGTGCCTATTGTTCCCGGCGCCGACGTCGCCGCGGAGTACCTCGTCGCCGCGGAGGACACCGCGGCCGGTGGCGACTGGTTTGACGCGATGGCCCTGGGTGATCGGCTGGTCCTCGTCGTGGGTGACGTCGTGGGGCACGGCGTCGAGGCCGCGGCGGTGATGTCGCAATTGCGCACCGCGCTGCGGATGCAGATTGCCTTGGGCCACAACATCGTCGAAGCGCTCGAAGCGGTCGACCGCTTTCACGAACAGGTACCCGGGTCGAAGTCGGCGACCTTGTGTGTCGCTTCGCTTGAGTTGGCCACGGGCCAATTCCAGTACTGCACAGCGGGACACCCACCGCCGCTGCTTGTCAGCGCCGGCGCGGGCTCGCGCTACGCGGAGCCGACGGGTGCGGGTCCCCTCGGCAGCGGCACCGGATTCCCGGTCCGCACCGAAGTGCTCGAGGTGGGCGACTCGGTCCTGCTGTATTCCGACGGCCTGATCGAACGTCCCGGCCGACCGCTGGGCGCGAGCACCGCGGAGTTCGCCGAGCTGGCGGCCAACATCGCCGCCGGCAGCGGCGGCTTCGTCATCGGCGCGCCCGGCCGGCCGATCGACCGCATTTGTTCGGAGACACTGGAATTGCTGCTGCGGTCGACGGGCTACAAGGACGACGTCACACTGCTTGCGGTGCAACGGCGCACACCGCCCGAACCACTGCGGATCACGCTGGACGCGACTATTCATGCGGCACGCGCGGTCCGCGCCGAGCTTCGTGAGTGGCTCTCGGAGATCGGCGCCGACGCCGACGACATCTGTGACGTCGTCCACGCGGTTTCGGAGTTCGTCGAGAACGCGATCGAGCACGGGTACGCGACAACGGCTTCCGACCGGCTTTCGAAATGGATCGTGGTCGAGGCCGCGCTGGCCGGCGATGGCAACCTAAACGCCTCGGTCGTCGACCAGGGGCGGTGGAAGGACTACCGCGAGGGTGAGGGAGGCCGCGGGCGCGGACTGGCGATGGCCGAAGCGTTGGTGGACAAGGCTCAGGTCACCCATGGTGACGGCGGGACGACGGCCAGCCTGACGCACCGCCTGTCGCGACCGGCGAACTTCATCACCGACACGACGGTCAGCCGCTCACCCCGCCCACGATCCGTCAACTCCGAATTCGTCTCCTTGGTCGGCGAGGCCGGCCGCATCGTGGTCAGCGGCGATGTCGACGCGGCCACCGCGGCTACCCTGGACCGACAGATCGCGGTCGAAAGCCGTTCCGGCATAGCGTCGTTGACGGTCGATCTGAGCGCGGTAACCCATCTTGGGTCGGCGGGCGTGAGCGCCTTGGCGGCCGCCCGCGACCGGGCGCGCACCCAGGGCGGTGCCCTCACGCTGGTCGCGGCCCCCGGAACCCCGGCACATCACGTCTTGTCGCTGGTCCAAATGCCCGTGGACAACAGCGATCGCTAAGCGCTCTCGCCGATGCACAGCGCCGGCGGGTCAGCGGCCCTGACCGTGCCGAACCTGATTGAAGGGCACCCCGCGGTCTGCGGCGTATTCCCGGGGGAAGCCCAGCACCCGTTCGCCGATCACGTTGCGGGCCATCTCGGTGGTGCCGCCGCCGATGGCGACGTTCTGCCGGGACAGGTACCGCAGCCCGGCCTCGAGGCCTTCGCCGACTTCCCCCACGACACCGGCGCTTCCGGTGATCGCCATCGCGGCGTCCATGTCCATGGTCACCGTTTCGGAGTGAAAGAGCCGGATGAGGGTTCCCGCGGTGGGTGGCAGCACACCATCCCGGACATTGCGGTACACGTGATCGATCAGCTGCTCGCCGACCGCGCGCTGCACGAGCACCCGGCCGGCGATCTCCTGGATGCGTTCGTTGTCGGCCTGGCCCATCTTCTCGGCGAGCGCCACGTAGTCGACCGGCGTTGTGTGCCCGCCTTCATGGCCGGCGCCACTGGCGAACTCCGAACCCTGCCCCACCGCCCGGCGTTCGTGGTACAGCTGGCGCGAGGCGACCGCCCAGCCGCCGTTGACCTCGCCGACGACGGCGTCATCGCCGACGTCCACACCGTCCAGGAACTCCTCGCAAAACTCGGTGGACCCGCTCAGCATGGTGATGCGCCGCAACGTGATTCCCGGATGCCCGATGGGCACCAGGAACATGGTCAGGCCTTCGTGCTTGGGCGCGTCCCAGTTGGTGCGCGCCAGACACAACCCGTAGTCGGCTGCGAAAGCGCTTGTGCTCCAAGTCTTCGCGCCGTTGATAATCCAACGGTCACCTTGGCGCTCGGCTCGAGTGATGACACCGGCCAGGTCCGAGCCGCCGCTGGGTTCGGACAGCAGTTGCACCAGGACTTCGTCGCCGCGCAGGGCGGCCGCGATGTGCCGCTTCTTCTGATCCTCGGTTCCGGTGTCGAGCAGGGTGGCGCAGCAGATGGTGAACGTCGGGGTGTTCAGGATCAGCGGCATCTCGTAGCCGAGGGATTCGGCGTCGAATGCCTTCTGGTACTCGTAGTCCAGCCCTAGGCCACCGTACGCGCGGGGAAAGCAGATACCGGCGAATCCCCCTTCGTAGAGCCGCTTTTGCAGTTCGCGGGCCCGGTTCCAGGATCGCTCGTCGTCACGCGGTGCGGGCGGCGGGTTCTCGGGGTCGATGGCGGGCAGGTTGTCCGCCAACCACACTCGGGCCCGGGCCGCGAATTCGGCGACGGTTTCGGTGGTCGTCATCGGGAGTTCGTCACCGATCGGGCCGCCCTCTCCGCGTCGTACACCCTCAGGTTGTGTTCCTCGGGCGTGCCGAACATGGAGCGGTACAACGTGACCCGCCTCAGGTAGAGGTGCAGGTCGTGTTCCCAGGTGACGCCGATGCCGCCGTGCATCTGAACGCAGGCCTGCACGATCCGGCCCGCCATCTCGCCGACGTATGACTTGGCGATACTCGCCGACAAGCCCGCGTTTGGCGAGCGCGCGGCGACGTCGGCAACCGCCGCCGACGTGGTGGCACGACACGCTTCCAGCCACAACTTCATGTCGGCGAAGCCGTGCTTGAGGACCTGGTAGGAGGCCAGCGGCCGGCCGAATGTATGCCTGTCCAGCGCCCATTGGACGGTGAAGTCGAACACCGTTTGCAGAATGCCGACCACCTCGGCGCACTGCAGCACCTGGGCGAGCTGGCTCTGCCGCCCGATCAGCGCGGCGGCCTCGGCCGGGCCGCCGACTGCGGCGGACCGTTCTACGACAACGCCGTCGAAATCGACTTTTACGTATTGCTTGACCAAGTCGACCGACTGCTGCGGCGTGATCCGGACACCCGGCGCGTCCGTCGGCACCAGGAACTGACGAACGCCGTCATCGCATCGCGCCACGACCAACAGCACCCCACTTTGCGCCCCGGCCTCGACACGGTCCTTGGCACCATCAATGCGGAATCCGGACTCCGTCCGGGTGGCCGCCACCGACGGATCCAGGGGAGCCCAGCCCCTACCCGGCTCGCAAACCGCCCACGACGCCACGGTTTCACCGGACATCAGCGACTCGATGGTCTGGGCGTGCGCCTGCGGATCCGGGCATTCGGCGAGCGCCGCGAGCACGACGCTGACCGGATACAGCGGCCCGGGCGCCACCGTCTTGCCGAGCTGCTCGGCGACCATGGCCAGGTCCACGACGCCGCTGTCCGAGACGCTGCCGCCGCCCAACTCCTCCGGCACGAGGAGGGCCGTCCACCCGAGTTCGGCGGCGCGCCGCCACCACGCCGGGTCGAAGGACAGTCCCGCGGCGTGCAGTTCGCGGACGCGACTCAGCGGCGCTTCTTTTTGCAGAAAGGCCTGGGTTGTGGACGCGAAGAGTATCTTTTCGGGAGAGTCGACAGCGGTCATGATGACGGCAGATTCGAGAGGAAGCGTGGGTGGTTGATCATCCGCCTGGTCGGTTCTCGTCGGAGTTCGCTGTGGATTCTGATGTTAGCAATGAGCAGTACGGTAAGAGATACCGGAGTCCAATCGATAATGATCATCACGAGCGGTAATCGCGATGGCTGAGGCGAACGAAACGCCCGATCATTCGACCGCATCGGAGGCCGACGCCAGGGCGTTGCTCGAAGAAGCCGAGGCGGAGGCCGCCGCGGCCGAGGCGCGTGCCGCCGCGGCCCAGGCCCGCGCCCGCGCCGCTCGGCTACGACGCGAGGCCCTCGGGTTGCCGGATCCCGACGAGTACGACGACGCGGACGAGGATTACGCCGCGGACGAGGATTACGCCGAGGACGACTACGAGGACGACGAAGAATACGACGAGGACGACTACGCCGAGCCGGTAACCGAGCAAGCCGCATGGCGGCGGCGAATGCCGCTGCTCGCCGCGATTGCGGCCGTCATCGGCATCATCGCCTTTGTCGGCTCCAGCGCATACATGGTGCTTCAACATCGCGACACCACCAGGCACCAACAGCGCGAAGCCGCGTTCGTCGCCGGGGCCAAGCAGGGTGTCCTCAACATGATTTCGTTGGACTTCAACAGGGCCAAGGCTGATGTCCAGCGCGTGATCGACGGCTCCACCGGCGAATTCCAAGCCGACTTCCAGCAGCGGGCCAACGACTTCATATCGGTGGTCATCCAGTCGAAGGCGGTCACGGAAGGAACCGTGCACGCCGCCGCCCTCGAGTCCATGAACGACAACTCGGCGGTGGTATTGGTTTCGGCGACATCGCAAGTCACCAATTCGCCGCCAGGCAAGGACGAGCCGCCGCGAATTTGGCGCCTCAGGGTGACGGTTGCCGATGTCGGCGGGAAATACAAGATGTCGAAGGTTGAGTACGTGCCGTGACCGAAGACGTGCGCGACATCGATTCGGCCGCACCGGAACCCACCGAGGGGCCGGCCGAAGACGACGACACCTCCGTGGCCGAGGAGCCAATCGACGAGGAGCCCATCGACGACGAGCCCACCGACGACGTGGCCGACGACCAAGAATCCGCCGACGACGCCGCGCCGATCAAGCGCCGCCGCCGCGCCCTCTCGCCCAGGGCCCGCAAGGTCATTGCGGCGGTTTTGGTTGTGCTGCTACTGATCTCGGGCGGCGTGGCGACGTGGCTGTACTTCGAGCAGTACCGGCCGGACCAACAGACCGACGCCGGCGTCGCGCGCTCGGTGATCAACGCCGCGACGGATGGAACAACCGCGGTACTGTCGTATTCCTCCGACACGCTCGACCAGGACTTCGCGGCCGCCAGGACACACCTCGCCGGGGATTTCCTGTCGTACTTCGACCAATTCAGTCAGCAGACAGTAGCCCCGGTGGCCAGGCAGAAGTCGATGAAAACCAAGGCCAAGGTGACCGGCGCCGCCGTGTCGGAACTGCACCCCGATTCGGCGGGGGTTCTGGTCTTCGTCGATCAGGTCACCACGACCAAGGACAGCGCCCAGCCGTCGGTGGCGGTCAGCAGCATCCTGGTTCGCATGTCCCGAATCAACGGCAAGTGGCTGATCACCAAGTTCACCCCGGTCTAACCGCAGCCGCTACATGGCGAACACGCGGCGCAGCGACTGGGCGTGCAGCGCCCGGTTCTCTTGCGCGACAACCCAATCGGGAACCAAAGAATCGAAGCCGTTGAATGTCGCTGCGATGACGTGCAATTCGGTGTGGACGTAGGCATGCAGTAGCCGGTTGGCGTAGGCGATGGCTTCGTCACGGCACGGGTCGATCTCGGAGCAACTGATAAACGTGGGTGGCAGCCCCTCGAGGTTGGCCCGATGCGCGGGGACGTATTGACCGCTCGCCGTGGTGTGGCCGAGGTAGTGGCCCCAGGCCCGGCTCACGGCAGGACCGTTGAGGCCCGGCGTGCGCTGGAACTCCCGTCGCGACGGGGTGGCATCGGAATCGAGCATCGGCTGGTGCAGGATCTGCACCAGCACCGGCGGGCCCTCCTCGTCGAACACGCGCTGGGCCAGGCTCGCGACCAGCGCCGCACCGGCGTCGCGTCCCATCACCGCGATGCGGCTGGGGTCGACGTCCAGCTCGGCGCAGTTGTCCACGACGTAGCGCAATGCCGTATCCACGTCGTCCAACGCGGCCGGACACGGATTTTCGGGTGCGAGCCGGTAGTCGACCGAGACCAGAAGGCAGCCGGCGGCACGGGCCAGCTCCACGCAATGCGCATGATCGGTGTCCAGGTTTCCCGTCACGAAGCCGCCGCCGTGGGCGTATATCACCAGGGGCGCCCGGGTTCCCGCGCCGCCGCGATACAGGCGAATGCCCAGCGGTTGGCCGTCCGGACCGGCGATCGATCGCGATTCCACCGCGACACCGTCGGTTTCGACGGCCGCGGCCCGCTCGGCGGCCCGGGCGTCGGCCTCTTCGCGCTCCGCGGGCAGTGTCTCGGTGCGGAACTCGACGACACTCAGCTCGATCGCCGCATCACGCAGCACCGGGTCGATCCGGCTCAGGCCTTGCGGCCGCGTCAGGTTGGTCTGCGTCATACCCCTCAACTTCCGTCCGGGAAACCATCTTCAAGGTAGACCTGCGATTCCATGTGGTGGAAGATGCGGTACCTATCACCGCGAAACGTCAGCAACCACGTGATCCAGCTGGTACCGGTGTGCGCAACATCGGATTCCTGCCCGGTGCAGCTCCATTGGCTCAGCAAAACGCAACGCGCCACTCCCCCGGCCAACCCGTCGGCGGACCACAACCGCGACGACACCGAGGCGCGCTTCAGCCGACTGCCGATCCTGGCCCAGTGCCGATCGAGCTCGTCGGCGCCGACCAGCGGCACCGCGTATTCGTCACCGATGTAGATCGGCCGCGGGTCCTGACGCTCCCACAGGTTGGCGACGCCGACGAAGTCCAGCGCCGACCACTTCTCGTCGTATTCGCCGACCAAAGCGGTCAGCCGGGCGGCCAGATCGGCCACCTCGTCACCGTTCTCCGGGGAGCGCCTTCACGGTCGCCGGTAGTCCGTACAGAGCCGTCGCGTTGCCGCGCATGATCCGCTCCCGTTGGTCGGCCGGGAATCGGTTGATCGCATAGGTCGGCGAGTCGTAGCTCCAGTGCGGGTAGTCCGTCGAGAACATCAGGTTGTCGCCGAGGTCCATCAACTCCAGGTACTCGCGGAACTGCACGGTGTCGGCGTCTTCCAGCGGCTGGGTGGTGAACCGGACGTGTTCGCGCACATATTCCGACGGGCGGCGACGCACGTGGGGCAGGTCGCCGCGGCGCGCTTCCCAGATCCGGTCCATCCGCGACATCACCGGCATCGCCCACGTAAACCCGCCCTCCACGAAGACCACCCGCAAATCCGGGTGGCGATCGAAGGCGCCGTCGAACACCAGGCTCATCAGGTGCGAGACGTACAGCAACGGCCACGAGGCGAAGAAGTCGTGCCAGTGCGCCGGGTTGCCGACCGGGTACAGCGGTATGAGTTCGAAAGGCGTCTGGCCCATCAAATGCGTGGCGACGGGGAAGCCGTTGCGCGCGGCCGCCTCGTACAGCGGGTCGAAATGCGGGTTGCCGAACGGGATCCCACGCGTCTGCGGTGTCATCAGCACCTGGGCCATGTACGGATGTCCCGCCCACCGTTCCACTTCGCGGCCGGCTTGCTCCGGCGTCTGCGCGCTGACGCTGATCGATCCGCGCCAGCGGCCGTGCCAGTTGTACTTGTCCAGCCAGACGTCGGCGAGCCAGTCGTTGTAGGTCGCCTTGAGCACGTGTTCGGCCTGCGGCAGTTGCGCGTCGCACATCGGCTCGAGCGTCGCGATGCTGACACCGGCATCGAGAAGCAACTGCTTGGCCGCGAAATCGGGGTCGCTGCCAGCGACTCCGCCGCCGGGCGGCCACGCGTCCACGCGCAGCGACGACGTCTTGAACGAGTCGGGCGTGTCGTAGAAGTGAGGCACCGGGCTGACGGCGTTGCCCGTCGGCCAGATCTTGTCCACCCATTCGGCCGGCGCATAGGACTTGAGCACGTCGACCGAGAGCGGCAACGGGTGCACATCGGTGTCGACGATGGTGACCGCTATCTCGTCCTCGCGGCCGGTGGGCGAATCGACCCGTTCGATCGTCGTCATGACACACGCTCCTTCAACCCGTAGAGTTCACTGGCGTTGCGCCACAACACCTTTTCGCTTTGGGCGGCATCCAGCCCGTCGGCGATCGCCTCCGGCGCCGATGTGGACCAGTGGGGATAGCTCGATCCGTACATGAGCAGGTCGGACTTGCCGGTGAAGTCCATCCAGCGCCGCATCGCGCAGGTCTCGGTCGGCCCGTCGAACGCCGACGAGCAGAACCGGACGTGGCTGGGCAGGTATTCGCTGGGATACCGATCCACCCAGGGTGTCTGATCGCGCATCGACAGCCAGAACGTGTCCAGCCGCCACATCAGGGGGGTGAGGATGTCGTAGCCGCCGTCGGCGAACACGAACCTCAGGCCTGGGTGCCGGCCGAACACGCCCTCGATGATGAGCGCGGCCAGGTGCACGAAGTAGTTCAACGGCATGAACGCCGCGTACCCCGGGTAGGTGTGTGCATGTCCGGCGAAGGTGGGCGGGTGGTCGACGCCGTTGCCGCCGTTGATGTGCACCGCAACCGGCAGCCCGTGCGCGGCGGCGGCCTCCCAGATCGGCTCGAACATCGGTTTTCCGTAGGGCTCGCGCGACTGCATCGGAACACCCACCTGCACCAGCTTGGGGTGACTGGCCAGGCGCTCGATCTCGGCCACCGCGCCCCTGACGTCCTCGGGGTTGACCCGGATGGTGCCCCGAAAACGGTCGGTTGTGTCGGGCTCCAGCCAGCGATCCAGCAGCCAGTCGTTGACCGCGGCGCAGATGCGACTGTTGAGCAGATAATCGGCGATGTTGCCGCGGGTCAGCGGGTTCAGGATGGCGTAATCGACGCCCATGTCGTCGAACAGGTGCCGGGCCATCGTCTCGGGATCCGAACCCGGGTAGTGCTCGCCGTAGAGGTCCGCCCGGTAGTCGCCGCCCGGCGCCTGATACCACTGCTGCTCGACATCCGGGATCGAGCGCAGCTGATGCGCGGCCGGGAGATAGCGGCGTATCTCGGCGTTGTAGCGGAAGTGCGGTTGCACGTTCGTGTCGATGATCATGGGGTTCATGCGGTCAGGTACACCTCACCGTCGGTGACGTCGACCTGGTAGGTGCGGACGCGCCGCCGCGGGTCGGCCAGGTTTTGACCGGTGGTGACGTCGAATTCCCAATTGTGCCAAGGGCATCGAACGATCTGCCCGTCACGAACGCGGCGCATCCCGTCGAGCGATTCGGGGGCCGATTCGTTGGTGCCGCCGATCAGGCCAAGGCACAACGGGGCGCCCTCGTGTGAGCAGTAGTTGACGATCGCGTAAAGCTCACCGTGCACGTTGTAGACGCCCACGCCGAACTTGCCGACGTCGACCAGTTTCATCCCGCCGGGCGGCAGCTCGTCGAGCGAGCACACGAATCGCCGGTTGGGCACCTGGGAAATCACCGCCTTCTCGGGTCAATACTGTGCGCATTACGGTAAAGACCACAAGCCGTTGGGCTTCGTTGCTATTTATACTATGATAGCCATATTCCCTCGGCACAGATATCCGCCCTTATCGGTGGCTCAGGAGGAGCGCGAATGACGCTCGGCACGGATCCGGACGGCCAGCCCGTCACCCTCGATCTCACCGGGGAAACCAGCCCCTACCCGTTCTTCGAGTACATGAGGCGCACCGATCCGGTCTGGCACGGTTCCCTGGCCGACCACTCGCAGATGCCCGAGGAACTGCGGCCGAACGACGAATGGGTTCTGTTCGGCTACGACGGTCTGTTTCAAGCGTTTCGTGACGACCGGGTCTTCACGTCGGCGAGCTACGACAAGACCATCGGACTGGTGATGGGTCACACCATCCTGGCGATGGGCGGCAAGGAACACCACGACCACCGCAGCCTGGTGGCCAAGGCCTTCCGGGCCACCGCGCTGGAGCGGTGGGAGCCGTCGGTCATCGGGCCCGTGTGCGACCGGCTGATCGACGAAATCAAGAATGACGGCCACGCCGACCTGGTCAAGGCGCTGACGTTCGAATTTCCCACCCGGATCATCTCCGTGCTGCTCGGGCTCCCCCCTGAGGATCTCGACCTGTTCCGCCGGTTGTCGCTCGACCTGATCTCGATTCCGACCGACATCATGGCCGGGCTTAATGCGGCGGCGGAGCTGCAGGGCTACTTCCTCGAGCAGGTTGAGCAGCGGCGCCACAAGCTGACCGACGACATCATCGGGGACCTGGTCGCGGCCGAGATCGACGGCGAGAAGCTCACCGACGAGGCGATCATCGCGTTCCTGCGGCTGCTGCTGCCGGCCGGGCTGGAGACCACGTACCGCTCGTCGGGCAACCTGTTGTACCTGCTGCTGACGCATCCCGAGCAGCTGGCGATGGTGCAGCAGGACCGGTCGCTGATCCCGGCCGCGATCGAGGAGGGCCTGCGGGTGGAGACGCCGCTGACGATGGTCATGCGGACCACCACCCAGGAAATCGAAATAGGCGGCAAGACAATCCCGGCCGACGCGCAGGTCGACATGTGCATGGGCTCGGCCAACCGCGACGAAACCCGTTGGCCCGACCCGAACACCTTCGACATCCACCGGCCGCGCCACGCCCACATCGCGTTCGCCGCCGGCATCCACATGTGCCTCGGCATGCACCTGGCCCGGTTGGAAACGAGGGTCATGCTGAACAGCCTGTTCGACCGGGTCAAGGATTTGGCCCTGGTGCCAGACGACGGAAGCGGCCAGGAGTCCAAGATCGTCGGGCTCACCTTCCGGTCCCCCAACAAGCTCCCGGTCACCTTCGCCCCGGCCGCATGAAAAGCCGGGCTGCGATCCTGCACGACGTCGGCGGGCCGTGGTCCGTCGAGGAATTCGAGTTGGACCCGCCGCGCGCCGGCGAAGTCCTGGTTGAGCTGGCCGCCGCCGGGTTGTGCCACTCCGACGACCACATCCTCAAGGGCGACATGTCGGCGCCTAACGAGGTGATGCGATCCATGGGCCTGCCGACGATGTTCCCCATGATCGGCGGACATGAGGGCTCGGGCATCGTGCGTGAAGTCGGCCAAGGCGTAACCGATTTCGAGCCCGGTGACCACGTGGTGATGTCGTTCGTCGCGGTGTGCGGGCAGTGCCGCTGGTGCGCGACCGGGATGGAGTACATCTGCGACGTCGGCATCGGCACCATGGTCCCGGGGATGCCCACCGACGGCACCTTCCGCCACCACACCTCCGATGGCCGAAACCTCGGCCACATCGCCAAGGTCGGCGCGTTCGCGCAACACACTGTGGTGTCGACGAATTCGCTCGTCAAGATCGAACCGCACCTGCCGCTGGAGCCGAGCGCCCTGCTGTCATGCGCCATCCCGACCGGCTACGGTTCGGTCGCGAACCGCTCTAACATGCGCGCCGGCGATACCGTCGTCGTGATCGGCGTCGGCGGCATCGGCACCGGAGCGATCCAGGGCGCCCGGATCAACGGCGCCGCACAGATCGTCGCGGTGGATCCCGTTGAGTTCAAACAGAAGTCGGCATTGCAGTTCGGTGCGACGCACAGCGCCGCAAACGTGGCCGAGGCTTTGGACCTGGTGCGCGGCCTGACCTACGGGGTGATGGCCGACGCGGTGGTGGTCTCGCCGTCCTTGATCACCCCGGAGGACGTGCGCGACGCGGTGCAACTCACCCGCAAGGGCGGGACATGTGTGCTTACCGGGATGACCTCGCAGTTGACCCGGTCGGTCAAGATCGACCTGCAGGACTTCATCCTGATGAACAAGACGCTGGCGGGCACCATCTTCGGCTCGTGCAACCCCAAGGCGGACGTCGCCAGGCTGGCCAGGCTCTACGAGACCGGCCAGCTGCAGCTCGACGAGATGATCACCCGGCGCTACCGCCTCGACGACATCAACGACGCCTACGACGACCTGCTCAACGGCAAGATCGTCCGCGGCATCATCGACTACGGGATCGAGTAATCACCGCCGCCCATAGGTTGGTTTGAATCGTGGGCGTCGTATACGACCTCTGGGCGGACAAATTGCCGAAACCCCGCCCTGGGCACACATTGAAAGCCGCCACCGCACACTCAGAACCCTGAATTACATTCTCGGCGCAACTATTTGCCCTTGCCGCGCATCACCCGCTGCGTTTGACCGTACGCGTCGATCGGGCTGTGTAGCGCCAGGCCGCCGTCGGCGTGCACGACTTGACCTGTCACCCAAGGCAACTCCAGGACGCCCACGATCGCCCCGGCCACGTCGGTGGCCTCACCGAGGCGGCCGAGCGCCGTCCGCTCAGACAGCCCTTCCACCCAGCCCGGGAGTTGCTCCGGTTTCGCCAGCATCGGTGTGCGGGTAACACCCGGCCCTACGGCGTTCACCCGGATGCCGTGCCCGCCCCATTCCGCGGCGGCGACCTTCACCAGCATGTTCACGCCGGCCTTGGACACGCAGTAGGCGCCCATGTCGCGGTCGGCGAGCGTGCCGCTGATGCTGGACACCGCAACGATGGAGCCGCCCACGCCGGCGTCGATCATGGCCCGCGCCGCGGCGCGGATGGTCAGCCAGGTTCCGGTGAGGTTGACGGCCAACACCCGTTCCCATTCCGCGAGTGGCTGTTCGAGCAGCACGCCCGACGCCCCGATTCCGGCGCAAGTCACCACCCGGGTGGGCACACCATGGTCGCGCACGGTTTGTTCCATCGCCGCAGAAACCGCATCGGGATCGCTAACGTCACAGGCGATGTCGCCGACGGACAGGTCCCACACCACCACGGCGTGACCCGCCTCGCGCAGGCGTGCGGCGACCTCACGCCCGATGCCCGACGCTCCGCCGGTCACCAGGGCCGTCACTGCGGGGACCCGATCAGCTCGACCAGGACCCCGTCGGGCGCGGTGATCACCGCCATCGGGACGGTCTTGCCGCCCGGGGCCGGCACGCCGATGCGGCGGACGCCCTCGGCGAAACCCAATGCCGCCAACGTGGTAAGCGTCTCGTCGACCTCGCGCTGCAGGGACAGCAGGAAGAATCCGTGCCGCGGTCGCCCCGCTGGTGCCGAACCGTCGTCGGCGCCGTCGAAGACGACCAATTCGACGATCCCGGTGTCGGGGGCCTGCGGGTCGCCGAGGAATATCGAGCGCAGCCGATCGGTCTTGGCGCCGAAGAGTTCTGGCCAGTCCCCGGTGAAGGTGTGGTCGAACAATTCGGCGAATCCCAGGCCGTCGCGCCAGAACTTCGTCGAGCGTTCGACGTCGGAGGTACAGATCGCGGCGTGGTGAATACCCGGCATACGCCCAGATTAGGCGTCGGTTCAGTTCGAATGCGAGACACGTCTTCTGGATGCGCCGGGCCGATCATTCGAGGTGAATTCCGGCCCGGCGTCGTCACCACGGCGGCGTCAGGACTGCTTGATCGCCTCGATCTCGAGGGTGACCGTCACCTTGTCACCGACAACGGCGCCCCCGGTTTCCAATGGAAGGTCGATGTCGATGCCGAAGTCCTTGCGGTTCAACACCACCGACGCCTCGAAGCCGGCGACTTCGCCGTGGCCCATGCCCGGATTGACACCGAAGAATTCGAGGTCCAAGGCGACCGGCTTGGTGATGCCCTTGATGGTCAGGTCGCCGCGGAGCACGTAGCTATCGCCGTTCGCCTCCACCGAGGTGGACGTAAACGTCGCGACCGGGTACTTGTCGACGTCGAAGAAGTCGGTCGACTTGAGGTGGGCGTCGCGTTGGGCGTTGCCGGTGTTGACGGAATCCACCGCGATTTCTGCGTGCACGGACGGCGTGCCGTCCTCGGCGACGGCGATCGCTCCACTGAAGTTGTCAAAGCTCCCTCGTACCTTGCTGACCATCAAATGGCGTACCCAGAAGTTGATCGAGGAGTGCACCGGGTCGATCGCCCACGTGCCGGAAGTGACCTGCGTCGTTGCGGTTGCAGTCATGTTTGTCCGTCTTTCCTGTTCGGGGCGGCGGCCTGCCCGACGCCTTCGCAGGACTAAGCGGACCGTAGTCCGATTTTATTCCTCGCTGGTCGGTGGCGTTACCGCGGTCCGGGCCCACCGGCCGCGGTGG
Source organism: Mycobacterium sp. E2327 (assembly GCF_001672675.1). NCBI lineage: Bacteria > Bacillati > Actinomycetota > Actinomycetes > Mycobacteriales > Mycobacteriaceae > Mycobacterium > Mycobacterium sp. E2327. The sequence continues at coordinate 55,880 of NZ_LZKE01000199.1, read as the reverse complement.
CCGGGGATAGCGCGGCAACCCGGTCCGCCAGGTCCGACAACGCCCGCGCGGTCGCCAACTCCTCGCGGGCCTCGCGCACCAGACGGTCGGCGGGGTGACAGTAAGCGACACCCACCCCGGCCAGATGCGCGCTACCCCATCGCAGTTCGACCTTCGCGCATGTCCTTCCGTGGCGCTCGTCGAGCGCTAGCGTGATCATCGGTTGCGTAGCAGAATTCGGGCGACTGGCGTGGTACATGCACCGATCATGCTGCGGGACAGAGTCACTTTCCCGCTCATCGAGCGGCGTGGCGCGTACTGATGACTTTGGTCCCACCGGCAACCGCCAATGGCACTTCACGGTGCGGTGCGAGCTCGAGCGTCACGCCAGCGTGGCGCTCGACAGCGACAGTCACGCTGGCGCGGCGCTCGGCGACCCCACCTAGGCGATCTTCGCCGCCGTGCGATCCCACAGCTCGCGCGCGAGGTCGGCGTCGTAGGCCGCGCGGTGGGCCTTCGCGAGCTTGCCCTTCGCGTAGTACTCGCCGGACCTCCAATCCACTCCGGGGGTGCTCGACGCCAGCCAGACCATCTGGTCGGCCCCCTCGTCCGCGCTGGAGATAAACCGGGTGATGATCGGCACGCGGTACTTCATGAAGAGGATGGGCCGCGAGCCCGATGCGTCGCCGAAGTTGGTGTTGACATAGCCCGGGTGAAACGTCGCGGACGACACTCCCGCCGCGTGGTATCGCCGGTGTAATTCCTTGGTGAACAACACGATTGCCAGCTTGGTCAGGGCGTAGGCGGTGCTAGGCCGGCGTCGGGCGGTGTTCTCCAGGTCGGTGACGCGCACGCGGGGAAGCAACTTGTGTGACGAGCTGGTCGTGTTGACGACGGTGGCGCGGGAATCGACGAGCACGTCCATCAACCGCGTGGTCAGCAGAAACGGCGCCAGGTAGTTGACCTGAAAGGTCATTTCGTGACCGTCTCGGGTCGTATGGACCTCGGTGAACATGCCGCCGGCATTGTTGGCCAGCACGTCGACACGCGGGTAGGTGGAGCGGATTTTGTCCGCCAGGTCCCGCACCTGGGACAGGTCGGCGAAATCGGCCACGAAATGGTCCGCGCCGAACTCCGCGGCCACCGCGGCGGTCTTGCTCGGCGACCGTCCCACCACGACGACGTTCTCGCCGCTGCGATGCAACCGGCGGGCCGCCGCGGCGCCGACGCCGTCACTGGCGCCGGTGATGACGATCGTCCTGCGCGTCATTGCCAAGTCCTCCCGGGGGGAGTGTAGTGAGCGCCATTGACCATCGACGAGTGATTGGCCACCGTGGATCAGTAAGCGGTTCGCTCAGCCTTCGGAGGGGGAAAGGCAGCCGGACGGCCTGACATCCCCGGGCGGCTGCTCGAGCTGGATCGGCTTCACTCCGCCGGGTCCCCACCAGGAACCGTTGGGCATCGCAATTCTGGTCAACGGCTATTGGGACAAGGACGGGCCAGTGGTGATCGCCGCCAACCATGGGCCCGCGATGCTCAAGCAGATCTCCGCCGCTATCTAGCCCGGAGTCAGCGAATAGCGCACCGGCAGGTGCTTGAGGCCGCCGACGAAGGTGGTGGCCATTAGTTCCGGATCGCCGGTCAGCTCGATGGATTTCAGCCGGGGCAGCAACTCGGAGAAGAAGCTATTGACCTCCATGCGAGCCAGCGCCGCGCCCATGCAGAAGTGCACGCCATAGCCGAAGGCCACGTGTTTGTTCGGGTCGCGCCCGACGTCGAACCGAAACGGGTCGTCGAAGACGTCCTCGTCGCGGTTGGCCGAGACATAGGACAGCAGCAGGGAATCGCCTGCGGCGATGGGGATTCCGCGCACTGTCGTGTCCCGCGCGGCGGTGCGCATGAACTCCTTGACCGGGGTGACCCAGCGGATCATCTCCTCGGTGGCCAGGGGCATCAAGTCGAGGTTGCCGCGCAGGCGCTCGCGCTGGTCCGGGTTCTCGATGAGCGCCTGCATGCCGCCCGAGATGGTCGCGCTGGTGGTGTCGTGTCCCGCGGTGGCGACGATGAGGTAGTACGAGACGGTGTCGATGTCCGAGAGCGGTTCGCCGTCCACGCGCGCGTTGGCGATCGCCGACGCCAGGTCCTCGGTCGGGTGCTCGCGCCGGGCCGCCGTCACGCCGTTGAAGTATTCGAACATGTCGAACAACGCCGGCAGCTGATCCTCGTTCGTGGTGCCGCGTTTGAATTCGGAGTCCTCGCTTCCGAACAGCTCCTGCGTCAGTTTGAGCATGCGGGGAAAGTCGGCCTCCGGCAGCCCCAGCAACGACATGATGACGTAGAGCGGGTAGTTGACCGCGACGTGCTGGACGAAGTCGCACTCGGGGCTTGCCGCCATCATCTTGTCGACATAGATCTTGGCCAACTCGTCGACCCGAACCTTCAACGCCCGCATTGCCTTTGGGCGAAACCAGTCCGAGCCGATCGCGCGCACCACCCGGTGCTGCGGATCGTCGAGGTGGATCAGGGTTCGCACGCCCACGGCGAGCGCCTGCTCGTCGCCCTCCCGCGTCGTCAGGACCGGGCGCGGCCAGTTGGTGAACAACGTGTTCTCGCGCTCGATGTCCATGATGTCGGCGTGTTTGGTGATCGCCCAGAACGGCTTATAGTTCGGCACGTCGACCCACGACACCGGGGCGTTCGCCCGCAGGTGGGTCAGCGCCGCGTGCAGCCGCGGCTCGTCGGTGTATGCCAACGGATCCGTCAACAGCTTGGCGGCGTCGTCCATCGTCGGCGTGCTCACTGGCGAAACTCCTTCATTGCGGCGCTAATACAGTTTTGCGAGGCGGTCATAAAGATCGGCAGGACCCGATCGACGACGTTCGCACAGCGGTCTTTCAGGGCGCTACCGACTTCCCCGGCCGGGCCGACGACGGCGAAGGTCGCCAGCATTTCGTCGTCGATCAATGAAGCCATGGCGTCCCACTCCCCCTGCTTGGACAGCCGGTTCAGCTCCTCGTGCAGGTCCCCCCAGCCGTGCAGCTCCAGCACCTTGCGATAGGCCGGAGTCGACCCGTAGAAGGCGATCTGCTTGCGCACCGCGGCCGTGGCCGTCTGCAGCTCGGCGTCATTCTCGCCGGTGGCCACCAGCACTTCGGCCGACAGCTCGATGTCCTTGCGGTCGCGGCCCGCTCGCTGCAACCCGCGCAGCAGCGCCGGGGTGGTGACCTCGGTGATGTACCGCTTCGACACCATCGGGTGACCGAGGTGGCCGTCGGAGACCTCGCCGCACATTTCGGTCATCGCTTCACCGACCGCGGCCACGAACACCTTCGGCGGCGGATAGGGCTGGGGCTCGGGCGTGAACATCGGGGTCATGATCTTGTGCGTGTAGAAGTCGCCCTCGAAACGTAGCTTGGTGCCGTCGCGCCACGCCGTCCAGATCGCGTGCAGCGCCGCGACGAATTCCCGCATCCGGCGCGCCGGATGGCTCCACGGCATGCTGAACCGCTTCTCGATGTGGGGCTGGATCTGGGTGCCCAGGCCGAGGATGAACCGCCCCCTCGAGTACGCCTGCAGATCCCAGCCGATATTCGCGACGATCATCGGATTCCGGGCGAACGCCACGGCGATGTTGGTGCCGACATCGAGCCGCGACGTGTGCTCGGCGGCCAGCAACAGCGGCAGGAAAGGGTCGTGACTGGTTTCCGGGGTCCATCCCCCGTCGTATCCCTGCTCTTCCAGGACTCGGGCGGCCTCGGCGGCCCGCGCCAGCTGATTGGGGATGCCCCCGTCGATCTTGAGGCGAGGGCCGTCAGACATGCGGGTAACTTTACAGTAAGCAATCCAGTATGTGACCCTGCTGGTGTTGTGGCGATCGCAAGCGCGGCGTAGCCGGGCGCAGCGGGTCGCCACCATCGGACCAGGCGCGCGACCGATCTCCCGTGAGGTAGGACATAGGCATGACAAAACCCCCCGATTGGCAGGAGACGCTCGAGGACCTCGACCGTCGCCGGCGGCGCGCGTGGGGCATGGGCGGACCCGAACGCCTGGACAAGCACCGCGGCAAGGGCAAGCTCGACGCCCGGGCGCGCATCGACCGGCTCGTCGACCCGGGAACCTTCCGCGAGATCGGCACGCTGGTCGGTGGCGAGATCGCGGCCGACGGGCTGGTCGTCGGCTCCGGCTCGATCAACGGTTCGCCGGTGATGTTGGGCTCGGAGGACTTCACCACCATGGCCGGCAGCATCGGACCGGGTGGCAACTCGAAGCGCTACCGGATCGCCGAACTGGCGTTGCGCGACAAGATTCCCCTGGTGATGCTGCTCGAAGGCGCCGGCTTCCGTCCCGGCGGTGGACATTACGGCCGCACCCCGACCGACCTGCTCTCCCAGGCGCAGTGCTCGGGCCGGGTACCGACCGTCGCCGCCGTGCTGGGCCCGTCGGCCGGGCACGGCGCTCTGGTCGCGCCGGTCTGCGACTTCCGGATCATGAGCACACAGGGCGCGATCTTCACGGCGGGGCCGCCGGTCGTCAAAGAGTCGACCGGAGAAGACATTTCGAAGGAGGACCTCGGCGGGCCCGTCACCGCCCTGCCGAGCGGGGTGATCCACAACGTGGCCGAGGACGACGAGGCCGTCATCGCGGACATCCGGCGGTACCTGTCGTATTTCCCGCCGAGCGCGTGGTCGTACCCGGCGCCGCTGCCGCCGGACGAAGCCAGCCAGCCTCGTGCGACACCCGAACTGCTGGACATCGTCTCCCGCGACAACCGCCGCGTCTACGACATGCGCGGGGTGCTGGACGTGGTCTTCGACCGGCCCGACTGGTTCGAAGTGCAGCCGCAGTACGGCAAGGCGATCATCTGCGCGTTGGCCCACCTCGGTGGGCACCCGGTCGCAGTCGTCGCGAATCAGCCCAACGTGCTCGCGGGCTCCATCGACGCCGCCGCCGCGGATAAGGCGGCGCATTTCATCCTGGTGGCCGACTCGTTCCACCTGCCCATCGTGTTCCTCGCCGACAACCCCGGCATGTTGCCCGGCAGCCGATCCGAGCGCAGCGGCGTGCTGCGCGCCGGTGCGCGGATGTTCGCCGCACAGACCGCAGCGACCACGATCAAGCTGCACGTCACGCTGCGCAAGGCATACGGATTCGGCTCAATGGTCATGTCGCTGTTGGGTTTCGATCACCAGAGCGCGACCTTCGCCTACCCGGGCGCGACCATGGGCGCCATGAGCGCGGCGGCGCTGGGCCGGGCGACGCATGCCGGTGAGGACACCACCGCGAAGCTGCGTGACGCCGAGTTGCAGGCGTCCTATCGCTCGGCCGAACATCTGGGATTCGACGAGCTCATCGATCCCCGCGAAACCCGTGACGCCCTACTGGGTTCGCTGCTTCGCGGACTGTCCAGTCGTCAGGCCGCGGCCGAGCCCGTCAGCCGGACCGTCATCCTGCCCTAGCGGTCTAAGCGCCGCCAGCCCGGTAGGCCGCGACCACGGGTTCGAGCTCGTCGGGCGTCGCCCCGTGCATGATCACCGCGTCGGCCCCGTAGTCGAATTCCTTGCGGATGCGTTCCACGCACTGCTGGGCGGACCCGGTGGCCGAGGGTTCCAGCCACTCGTCGGGGATCAGCGTCGCGATGTGCTCGATCTGCTCGGGCGTGGCCTTGTGGTCGATCCCGCCGGCGATCGACGTCACCACCGAGTCTTCCCGAAAGCGCTGCAGCACAGCGGGATCCCACTTGTTGGTCTGCACCAGCAGATCGCCGTACCCCTGCAGATACGTGGCCAGGCGCGCCACGGTCTTCTTCAGCCGGAGCTGTTCGGGAAGGTGGTCGCCGACCGTGGCGAAGCACGACCACACCCGCACGCTGTCCGGGTCGCGGCCGGCCTTCTCCGCGGCGGACTTGACGGTCGCCACGCAGCGCTGCAACGTCTCCGGGGTGAAATAGGTGTGCAGGATGACGTCGTCGAAGACGCGGCCGCCGAGCGCCAGCGTGTTCGGCCCGAACGCCACCAGCGCCAGGCGAATGTCCTCGTCGAAGTCCGGGTCCAGGAACAGGATCGGGTACTTCCCCATCGGCCCGTCGTGGTTGAAGATCAGTTCCCCGTGCCACAGCCGGCGCATGACCTGAGCCCAGTCCTCCATCTGCGCGGTCGTCACGGCCGGGATGCCGAACGCCCCGTAGATCGCGGCGATGCCGCGGCCGACACCCAGGGTGAAGCGCCCGCCGGAGAGCCGATGCATGGTGGTCGCCCACGATCCGGTGATCAGCGGATGGCGGGTGTTGTGATTGGTTGCGGCGGTGGCGATTTGCATCCGGCTGGTCACCGCGCAGGCCGCGCCGACGAGCGACGACGCCTCCTTGACGTTCCAGCGCTCGGAGATGAACGCGGTGCCGAGGCCCAGCTCCTCGCCGCGGCGGGCCTCGTCCATGAGCGTCGCGGGCCCCTCGCCGCCGGCCCCGGCGAGCAGGTAGTAGCCCAATTCGTCAAGCGTGCGCTCGCTCAATTCCAAACCCCTTGCTGGTAGCCGCAATTCCACACCTCGGTGATCCTGCCGGCGACGACGCGGAACACCTCGATGCTGGCGACGTTGGTTTCGGTGCCGTCCTTGGTGGTCATCGACGAGTCATAGACGAGCGCCACGTGCTCGCCGTCGTCGCCGGCGACCACGATGTTCAGCGCGAAGCGCAGCTTGTCGAAGATCTCCCAGAGGTCCTTGATCCGGTTGACCGCCTGCTCGCGGGTCAGGGTGTGTGCCTCACCGACCCCGTGCCGGATGACGGTGTCGGCGAACAACTCCTCGGCCAGGTCGTAGTTGCGTTCGTTCCAGACCACCAGGTTGTATAGCTCGACGACTTCGCGGGCCGTCCGCATTCCCGCCATCAGCCGGCCACGCCGCTGAGAAAGCGCTCGGTGACCGCCTGCACGCGCCGGGAAAATATGTGACCGACGTGGCTGCCGTCGTACCAGAACAACTGGCCGCCCCAGCGTTCCTGCAACGCGACCGCCGGCTCGCGCATCGCCATCCGGTCATGCCACGCCCCGACGATCAGCCGACGGTGCGGTGGTGGCGCCGGGTCGGCCCGCAACGGGTCGATCACCGAGGTCAGCTTCGCGACCTCCGGCGAGCCCAACACTTCGCGGAACCCCGCACGCGACTGCCCCCAGCGTCCCAGGTGCCGCGCGATCATCGCGTTGAGCCCGAGGATCGGGGTGTACAGCGCCACCGCGTCGATCTGCCGCTCCAGGTGGGAGACGAGCGCGGCCACCGGGGTTCCCATCGAAATCCCGGCCACCACAACGGCGGTGGCCTGTGGCTGGACCCAGCGCACCACGGCGCGGACCTCCGAGACCGACCGCATCATGCCCGCGACGTTGCCCAGGGGATCCACGTCCGGATAGGCCGGCCATTCCCGGCGCCGGCTGCCGTGGCCGGGCTGCACCGGCATGGCGACGTTGAACCCCAGCGTGTGATGTATCCGGCCGATCCGGGACAGCAGCAAGTCTTCCGTGCCGCCCTGACCGGCGCCGTGCACCCAGACCAGCCACGGCCTCGGGCCGTCGCGATGCCGGCACAGGTGCACGACCGCGCGGGCCGGGCCGCCGAAGCCTTCGGCCTCGAGCGTCGGCGGCAGCGCGGGATCGTGTTCGAACGTCATCCGCTCGTATTCCAGTCGGGCGATCCGCCGCCGCCGTATCGCCGTCGCGCGCAACGGTTTCGGCTCGGCATGCGCACCGTCGATGCCGAGGGTCGACAACTCCTCGGCGGCCGCGCTGCACGCATCGACCGGCCGCATCTCCGCCGGGTCGCCACCCAGCAGCGAAAAGCCGCTCAGCACAAGCTCGTCCAGCATCACCTCGCCGAACTGGCGCAGACCGCGCGGGGACGCCGGCACCCAACCGGTCGATTCGTGCAGGCCGGTCACGGTGCGGGGCAGCAGCATGCTCAGCTCGCGGGCCACTTCCTTGGAGAGGCCCAGCCCCCGCGTCGCCCATGACATACCGATCACCTCGTCCCGGCTAGGTCAGCTTGAACCCGATGTATCCGCCCGCCGCGATCTCGTCGCAGCGGCGCCGGTATTCGGGAATTCCGCCGGTATAGCCCATGTACATCCGTTTCTTGCCGGGCACGTTGCCACCGTTGTACCAGGAATTGCACGACGGGTGGACCAAAACCGTCGGAGCCACCAGCGCGGTGGTGTGGTCGATCCACTCCTGTTGTGCGGCGGGCAGGGCCTCGATGGTGCGGATGCCGCTGGCGCGCAGGTGCGCGATGCAGTCGCCGATCCATTCCACGTGCTGCTCCAGCGCGGCCACGAAGTTAGTTGCGGCGCTGGGGCTCCCGGGCCCCTGGACCGTGAACAGGTTGGGGAAGCCGGCGACCGCCAAACCGAGGTAGGACAACGGCCCCTCGCCGGCCCAGAATTCGGCGAGCGACATGCCGTCCCGGCCGCGGATGTCGATGCGGCTCAGCGCGCCGGTCATGGCGTCGAACCCGGTGGCGTAGACGATCACGTCGAGTTCGTACGAATCGTGTTCGGTGCGGATGCCGGCCGGTGTCACCTCGTGGATCGGCGCCGTGCGGAGGTCGACGAGCGTGACGTTGTCGCGATTGAACGTCTCGTAGTAGCCCTGGTCGATGATCGGTCGCTTGCAGGCGAAGGGATGCTCGGGCACCAACGCGGCCGCGGTCTTCGGGTCCTTGACGATCCGCGCCACCGCCTCGCCGTAGAGCTTGGCGGCCATCCGGTTGGCCTCGATGTCGAAGAAGATGTCGCCCCAGTTCAGCGCGCCCAGTATGCCGTTCTCCTCGACGGCGCGCAGTTGCTCCTCGCGCGTCGCCGACTTCAGTTGCGGCCTGCCGAGCATCCCGAGCAGCACCGAGAACGCGCTCAGCCGCGCCGCCCCGACGGGGTGGGCCCGCTGAGCCGCCCGGATCTCGTCGTAACGGCCCTTCATCTCGTCGAGTTCGCCGGGCTCGAATCGCCGCACCCGCCACGGCAGGGTGTACGCCGGCGAGCGCTGAAAGACGAAGAGCTGCAGGGCTTCCTCGGCCACGATGGGGATGAGCTGAACACCGGTCGAACCGGTTCCGATGACGCCGACGCGCTTCCCGGTGAGGTCGAAGCCCTCCTTCGGCCAGCGGCTGGTGAACAGCGACGTTCCGGCAAAGGTGGCCATCCCCGGGATGTCGGGCTCGAGCGGTGCCGACAGGATGCCGGTGGCGGCGATGACGAACGGCGCGACAAAGCGCTCGCCCACCGCAGTTCGCACCACCCATGCGGCCGCTTCCTCGTCGAAGGTCATCGCGACGACGTCGGCGCCGAACCGGATGTCGCGCCGAAGGTCCAACCGGTCGGCGACGAAGTTCAGGTAGGCCTCGATCTCCGGCTGGGCCGGCATCGACTCCGTCCACACCCATTCCTGCTGAATCTCGTCGGAGAAGCTGTACGAGTACTCGATGCTTTCAATGTCGCATCGCGCGCCCGGGTATCGGTTGAACAGCCAGGTGCCGCCGACGTTTTCGGCCCTCTCCAGCACCTGGGTCCGCAGTCCCAGCTGGCGCAGCCGGTGCAGCATGTACAGGCCGGAGAATCCGGCGCCGATGACCAGGGCGTCGAAGGACTCGCTATCCGCCATCGCCACCCCGCATCCGCAGGATGGTCCGGGTCAGATGCAGGGCCTTGATCCGCCAGCTGCCCTCCCGCTTCTCGTAGGTCTCGTGATAGTGACCGGCGCCGTGCAGCTCGCGGCCATCCGCGAAGACGAGCAGGTCCTCCATCGCCCAGATCCCGGTGGCGGTGGTTGCTGAGGTCAGGGTGATCTCAGGGGTGTGGCAGTGATGCATGGTGGCGACGTTTTCCAGGCCGCCCATCACCATCGGAACGAAACTCTCCACGCCTTCCAGCGGTGGCGCCGTCTTGGGATCGGCACCACCGGCGGATACCGCCATGTCGAGGGTGACCACCAGATCGGGGGTGAACACGGCGCGCCACGACCCGACGGCCTCTGTGTCCAGGAAGCGGCAGTAGCGGGCCTTGAGCTGCCGGATCGCTTCCAGCTCGTCAGCCGCCTGCGTCATCTGTCTCCTTGTGGCTTACCGGCCGAACTGCTGAAATCTATACTGTAACGACCTTAGTATCAACGATCGCGGGAGGCGCCGACGTGAAAGTGCCGTTCACCTGGAAGGTGACCGGGTGGTTCATGGTCGGGTGGTCACCCGAGTTCCCCGTCGGCGAGGTGCGGCCGCTGCACTACTTCGGCGAGGATCTGGTGGCCTATCGGGACGAGCAGGGCGTATTGCACGTGCTGGAAGCCCACTGCAAACACCTCGGCGCCCACATTGGCCATGGCGGCAAGGTGGTCGGCGACTGCGTAGAGTGCCCATTCCACGGTTGGCGCTGGGGTCCCGACGGCACCAACCGCTACATCCCCTATCAGCCCGACCGGCCCAACCGCGCGCTACGCCTGCGAGTGTTTCCGGTCCGCGAGCAATACGACTGCGTGTTCATCTGGCATCAGCCGGACGGCAAGGAGCCGCAGTGGGAGATGCCGGACATCTTCGGAAAGTTCCCCCAGTTCGAGACCGATCCGGCGGCCTATTACCGCGCCTATCCGGAGTTTTCCCGGCGCGCCGAGCGCGAACCGGTGCACCCGCAGATCGTGGCCGAGAATGCACCCGACAGCGCGCACTTCGAATACGTGCACCACGCCACGGTGACGCCCCGGGTGCTGGACTGGAAGATCGTCGAACACGAGTGGCAATTCGTCGCCGGTTGGCCGGACGCCAGCAGCGACAACCCCGACGATCTCGCGTTGCGTTTCCACAGCCACCTGTTCGGCCTCGGCGGCGCGATCAGCGTCTTCGAGGGCGCGCAGAATCATCGGCTGATCTTCACCTGCACGCCGGTCGACGACGAATGCTCGGACCTCTTCTACTCGATCTGGTGGCCGCGCATCCCGGGCGACGAGTCCGACGTGCCGGAGGGCAAGCTGCGCGAGGTGATCGAACGGCAGTTTCTGTCCACCGTCTTCGACGACCTGCAGATCTGGCGGTACCAGAGGTACGTGGAAAACCCGCCGCTTTCCAAGGTGGCCGCGAAAGGTTATATGGCGCTGCGCAAGTGGGCCACGCAGTTCTATGAAGTGCCGGCATGACTGCGCCAGCGACGATGCAGTGGGGGTACCGCCCGCTTGCGGGGGACGAAGCGATGAGGAGCGGCGCGCGTGGCTAAGCTCGACGACCTCGTGGCGCCCGGGCACACCGCGATCGTCACGCAGGAGTGCCAGGGCGCGGTCATCGGTCCGAACGCCGGGCTGGCGGTCCTGGCCGAGGAGGCGCGCCGCGCCGCCCTGCCGAACATCGTGCGGCTGTTGCCGGCCGCACGGGCGGCCGGAGTCCGCGTGGTGCACTGCCTGGTGCAGCGACGCCCCGACGGGCTCGGCTCCAACCACAACGCCAGAATCTTCGACGTCGGGCGCGGGCAGGTCGACATCGCCCCCGGCACGCCTGGTGCGGCCGTCCTTCCCGAATTGGGGCCCGAACCAACGGATTTGGTCCTCAGCCGCTGGCACGGCGTCGGGCCGATGGGCGGCACCGACCTCGACGCGGTGCTGCGCAACCTCGGCGTGTCCACCATCGTGGTGGTGGGCGTCTCGCTGAACATCGCGATCCCCAACGTCGTGATGGACGCGGTCAACGCCGCCTACCGCGTCGTCGTGCCGAAGGATGCCGTGGCCGGCGTTCCCACCGAGTACGGTGAGGCCATCATCGCCAACACGCTGTCGCTGCTCGCGACCATCACCACAACGGACGACCTGCTGCAAGCGTGGGACAAGCCGTGACCGACACCGCGCCAGGTGTTCGAGGCGGATTCCCCCAGATCGAGCCGGCCGAACACGCGCCGCCGGGGCTGGGACGGTTCGTCGCGGCGATGCGCCGCCTGCAGGACCTGGCCGTCTCCACGGACAGTTCGCTGTGGAGCAGCGCGGCCGAACACGTCGAGAGCGCCTGCGCGCTGCTGGACGGGTACCAGGTCCCGGAGGGCGTGTCGCCGGGCGGGCGGGTCATTGAGCTGCCCGGGCTGGGACATCCGCTGCTGCCGCCGTGGCTGGTCACCGAGTCCGGGCCGGACGGCGTCACCATGCAAGGACACTTCACCCGCTCCCACGTGGGCGGGAACAACGCCGTGCACGGCGGCATGATCCCCCTGCTGTACGACTGGCTGTTCGGCATGATCGTCTCGACCGCCGGCGTCCCCCCTACCCGAACGGCCTACCTGCACGTCGACTACCGCAGCATCACGCCGATCGACGAGCCGCTGACCGCCCACGGCAGTATCTCGGGCGTCGACGGCAGGAAATTCTTCGTAGCCGCTAGCATGACGGCGGCCGACGGCACACTGCTCAGCGAAGCCAACGGCCTGATGGTTCGCCTGCTACCCCACCAGCCGTGAGAGGCAAGATGTCCGACACCGCAACACAATTCACCGTTCCCGCTGTCTCGACGGCCGTGGCCGCGGCCATTCCCGACCGCGACCTGGTGATCAGGGGCGAACGGCGTTTCAGCTACGCACAACTGCTCGACCGGGCGAACCGGCTCGCCGCATACCTGCGCTCGCGGGGCCTGGGGTGCCACACCGAGCGCTCCGCGCTCGCCGGCCACGAGGCGGGTCAAGACCTGCTCGGCCTGTACGCCTACAACGGCAACGAATTCGTCGAGGCGCTGCTGGGCGCGTTTCAGGCCAGGGTCGCCCCCTTCAACGTCAACTACCGCTACGTCAAGAGCGAGCTGCAGTATCTGTTGAAGGACGCCGGCGCGACCGCCCTTATCTACCACGCCGCGTTCGCGCCGCGCGTGGCCGAAATCCTGCCCGACCTGCCGCAGCTGCGGGTGCTGATTCAGATCGCCGATGACTCGGGCAACGACTTGATCTACGGCGCGGTCGATTACGAGACCGTCGTCGCGTCCAGTTCGCCAGAACCGCCGCCGCTGCAGCACTCCCCCGACGACCTGTACGTGCTGTACACCGGTGGGACGACGGGCATGCCGAAGGGTGTGCTGTGGCGCCAGCACGACATCTTCATGACGTCCTTCGGCGGGCGAAACCTGGTGACGGGCGAGCCATTCGGCTCCGTCGACGAGATCGTCACCGCGGCCGCCGCGGGCGCCGGCACCAAGTTGATGATCCTGCCACCGCTGATCCACGGTGCCGCCCAGTGGAGCGTGATGACGGCGATCACCACCGGCCAGACCGTCGTCTTCCCTTCCGTCGTCGACCATTTCGACGCCGACGACGTCGTCCGCACCATCGAGCGCGAGCGGGTGATGACGGTGACGGTGGTCGGTGACGCGATGGCGCGACCCCTGGTTGCCGCCATCGAGAAGGGGATCGCCGACGTGTCGTCGTTGGCCGTGGTAGCCAACGGCGGCGCCCTGCTCACCCCGTACGTCAAGCAACGCCTGATCGAGGCGCTGCCCAACGCCCTGGTCATCGACGGCGTCGGGTCGTCGGAGACCGGCGCTCAGATGCATCACATGTCGATGTCGGGGGCCGTGTCGACCGGCACCTTCAACGCCGGACCCGACACCTTCGTCGCGGCCGAAGACCTCACCGCGATCCTGCCGCCCGGTCACGACGGCATCGGCTGGCTCGCGCAACGCGGCTACGTTCCGCTTGGCTACAAGGGCGATGCGGCTAAGACCGCCAAGACATTTCCGGTAATCGACGGGGTGCGTTACGCGGTTCCGGGCGACCGCGCGCGGCACCGCGCCGACGGCGCGATCGAACTGCTGGGCCGTGATTCGGTGACCATCAATTCCGGCGGCGAGAAGATCTTCGTCGAGGAGGTGGAAACCGCGCTCGCGTCGCATCCGGCGGTGGCCGACGTGGTGGTCGCCGGGCGGACGAGCGAGCGGTGGGGACAGGAGGTCGTCGCGGTCGTCGCCCTGGCCGACGGCGCGAGCGCCGACGCCGACGAGCTGATCAAGCACGCCGGCGAGTCGCTGGCCCGCTACAAGCTTCCCAAGGCGATCGTGTTCCGCCCGGTGATCGAGCGCAGCCCGTCGGGCAAGGCCGACTACCGGTGGGCGCGCGAGCAGGCGGAGAACGGCTGAAGGCTAAGCCGGCAGCCGAATTCTCAACAGCGCCTGCTGATACGAGGCGGTGACGAGCAGTTCGTCCGCGGAGTCCGCGCCCAGGCACACATTCGTCGGGAGCGCCCCACCGGGCAACACCACCGCATCCAGGACTTCGCCCGTCTCGGCAACAAGGTCGAGGCGGTCCGCGCCGGTCAGCGCCACCCAGGACGCCCCGTCGGCCCGCACCGCCATCCCCGCCGGCCATGCCCGCTGGAAGGTGCACACCACCTCTGCGGCGTGACCATCGAGCGATCCCGCCGCCCCGATCCGATAGCGCACGAGTTTGGCGGGGGACGTCGCGGTTACCAGCAGCCGCGTCGAATCCGGGCTGAAACCAAGGCCGTTGATCCAAACCGGCCCGGAGTCGAGGATCAAGTCCTTTTCGCCGGTGACCGGGTCGACGGCCCACACCCACCCGCGCTTGCTCTCGTCGGGGTTGAAGAGTTCCATTTCGGCGCGGGTGTCGGTGACCCAAAGTTTTCCGTCGGGACCGAACATGACATCGTTCGGCGCGTCCATGCCTTCGGCGAGGTAATCGACCCGGCCGTCGCGGATGACCTGCACCCCGGGCTCGGCCGCCGCATCGGCGCCGAAATTACCGCCGTTCTGGGCGACATAGATCGACCCGTCGGATCCGCAGCACAGACCATTGGGCCCGCCGCCGGTATCGATCCTTTCCCGCGCGCCCCCGCCCGGATCCACGATGTACACGCAGCCGTGGCTGACCGACGCCACCGCGACCCGGCCGTCGGGCAGATTCGTGGGTCCTTCGGTGAATCCCAGACCGTCAGCGATCATTTCGATCGTCATCAGGTCACCTTCTTCGGCGGTGAACAGCTTGGGCGGCCCAGGCCAACTGCTAAGGAACCATGTTACGGAGGACGTCGACGGTGCCGCCATGGATTCCGACGGGCGACGACCGCCGATGTCGTCAACCGCGTCCTCGTCGCCAAGGGATGACGCCTAGTGGTACCGAACGGGAGACCGCGCCCATATTGTCTACTGTAATAATTACAGTACGATCTTACGAAAGGACAGCCTGTTCCTGCTGAAGATGCTGGAGATCTAGGTGACGACCAACGTTTCGACTGGTTCCCAAACCGGCCCGGAGACCGTCAGCCTGCGTGATCCCTACCCGTTCTTCGCGCAGAAGCGACGGCAGGCCGGCGTGTTCCGCGGGACGGTCATGGACTACTCCAAGACGCCCGAGTCGCTGCGGCCCAAGCGTGAATATTCAGCGGTGTCGTTCGACGCGGTGAACACGGTGTTTCGCGACGGCGGGGTGTTCAGCTCGGCGCCGTACGACAAGACGATCGGCCTCTTCATGGGGCCGACCATCCTGGCGATGGCGGGAAAGAAGCACCGCGACCACCGCAACCTGGTGTCCGCGGCGTTCAAATCCAAAGCCCTTGCCCGGTGGGAACCCACCATCGTGCGGCCGATCTGCAACGCGTTGATCGACGAGTTCATCGAAACCGGCGAAGCCGACCTGGTCCGCCAATTCACCTTCGAATTTCCTACCCGCGTCATCGCCCAACTGCTGGGCTTGCCCGCCGAGGACCTGCCGACGTTTCGTAAGCACGCCGTCGCGTTGATCAGCTACCACGTCAACTACGAGCGCGCATTCGAGGCGTCGGCGGCGCTGCAGGATTACTTCGTCGAGCAGATCGAGCAGCGCAAGTCGAAGCCCACCGAGGACATCATCGGCGACCTGGTCACCGCCGAGATCGACGGCGAAAAGCTAAGTGACGAGGCGATTTACTCGTTTCTGCGGCTGCTGCTGCCCGCCGGGCTGGAGACCACCTACCGGTCGTCGGGGAACCTGCTCTATCTGCTGCTCACTCATCCGGATCAGTTCGCGGCGGTGCAAGCCGACCGAGAGCTGCTGCCACAGGCGATCGAGGAAGGGCTGCGCTACGAAACGCCGCTCACCACGGTGCAGCGGTTCGCGACGGAGGACACCGTACTCGAGGGCGTCGAGATTCCGGCGCGCGCGGTGATCGGCGTGTGCATGGGTTCGGCGAATCGCGACGAGCGGCGCTGGGAACGTGCGGAGGAATTCGACATCTTCCGCAAGCACGTGCCGCACATCTCCTTTGCCGCCGGTGAGCACACCTGCCTGGGTCTGCACCTGGCGCGGCTGGAAACCCGGGTCGCGGTCGGCTGCCTGTTGGATCGGTTGACCAACTTCACCCTGCTGACGGACGGCGACCCGCACATTCACGGCCAACCCTTCCGTTCCCCGACCGCCCTTCCGGTGACATTCGACGCGAAGTAGGGTCCGAAAATGATCAAGGTAATGGAGGGCTTTCGGGTCCTTGAGCTGGCGCAGTTCACTTTCGTCCCCGCTGCAGGAGCCATCCTCGCCGACTGGGGCGCCGACGTCATCAAGGTCGAGCACCCGCTGCGCGGCGACACCCAGCGCGGCTTCCTCAACATGGGCGGCATCCAGGTCGACCCCGAGCGGCATCCCCTGATGGAGCACCCCAACCGGGGCAAGCGCAGCGTGGGAATCGACATCTCCACCCCGGGCGGCCAGGAAGTGATCTACGAGCTCGCCAAGTCCTCCGACGTGTTCCTGACCAACTACATGCCCGCACAGCGCCAGAAGCACAAATTCGACGTGGAGCACATCCGCTCGGCGAACCCGAACATCATTTATGCGCGCGGTTCGGCCCACGGCGACAAGGGCGCCGAACGCGACATCGGTGGCTACGACGGCACCGTGTTCTGGACGCGCAGCGGGATCGGCTACGCGCTCACCCCCGAGGAGTTGGGCGGCGCACTGGGACAGGGCATTCCCGCATTCGGTGACTCCATCGGCGGCATGTTCATCGCCGGCGGCATCTCGGCCGCGCTGCTGCATCGCGAGCGCACGGGCGAGGCCGTCGAACTCGACGTGTCGTTGCTGAGCACCGCCTGGTGGGCGGCCGGCGCCAGCCTGACCCAGGGCATGGAAACCGGTGAGGTGATGCGCACGCCCATGCCTGGAACCGGCAAGTCGGTGAATCCCTTCATGGGCAACTACGAAACCTCCGACGGCGGCACGATAAACCTGTGCATCATCAGCCCGACCGGGTTGATCCGGGACACGTTCGAGCATCTCGGCATCCCCGAGGCCGCCGACGATCCGCGGTTCTCCGAGGTGCTCCCGCTGATCCAGAACGCCGACGCCGCCGCCGAGCTGATCGCAAAAGCCTTCGCCGGCAAGCCGTTTGATTACTGGCGCCAGCACCTCAAGACGATGAAGGGCCAGTGGGCGCCCTTCCAGAGCCTGCTCGATCTGGTCGGCGACGAGCAGGCCGTCGCCAACGACATGATCGCCGAGGTCGAACTCGCCGGCGGTGGAAAGCCGTTCCGCGTCGTGCGCGGCCCGGTCCAGTTCAACCACGAGCCGCTGGTGACGACCCGCGCGCCGCAAGCCTCCGAGCACACCGAGATCGTCTTGATGGAGCTCGGCATGGACTGGGACCGCATCGAAGAACTCAAGGACGCGGGGGCCATCGCTTGACCGACGCCTACTACGAGCTGGTCGATCCACACGATCCACTCGGTGAGAGGTTCAGCGCCTCGGATCACGTCATCAGCACGTGGTCGCCGACCATGCAGAACGCGGCACCCGTCTCGGCGTTGCTGGTGCGCGCTCTGGAGGGCTGCTCGGCACGCGACGACGCCCGGCTGAGCCGTGTCGTCGTCGACCTTCTCGGGCCGGTGCCGGTTGACGGGCCGCTCTGGGTTCGCGCGCATGTCGAGCGCCCAGGAACCAAGATCGAGTTGCTCGGTGCCCAAATGCTGGCGCCGGGTCCCGACGAACGCCCGCGACCGGTGGCCAACGCGATCGCCTGGCGATTTCAGCACGGCGACACGGCGGAGTTGTATTTCACACCGGCTCCCCCGCTGCGCCCCCTCGGCGAGGGGCGTCCCCATCGGCCCGACAGCGACGCGAACCAGACCTACATCCAGAGCCTGGATTGGCGCTGGCTGAACGACATCCTCAACGATGTGCCCGGAGAATGCTGGGCCCGACCCGTCGTCGACCTCGTGAAGGGCGAAGCGATGACGCCGATGCAGCGCCTGTTCGCGGTGGCCGACATCGCCAATGGCATGGGTAGCCGGCTCAGCGTCGCCGAATGGCTCTTCCTCAACACCGATCTCACCGTGCACATCCACCGCGTGCCCGACGGCGAATGGATCGGCGTTCGCGCCGAAAACCATTACGGCCGAGACGGAGTGGGCGTCTCCGTTGCCACGCTCTTCGACGAGCACGGGGCGGTGGCCGCGCTTCAGCAGGCCCAGCTGGTGCGCCGCCGCTAGAGCCGCCGGACGCAAGGAGATACGGATGACAAACGACGTAGCGATCATCGGGGTGGGTCTGCACCCCTTCGGCCGCTTCGAGGGCAAGTCGGCCATGCAGATGGGCGTCGACGCGATCTTCGCCGCGGTCGCCGACGCCGACATCGAATGGAAGGACGTCCAGTTCGCCGCCGGCGGCAGCTGGACGGTGGCGAACCCGGACGCCATCGTCGGCATGGTCGGGCTGACCGGCATCCCGTTCACCAACGTGTTCAACGCCTGCGCGACGGCGGCCAGCGCGGTCAAGGCCTGTGCCGACGGGATCAGGTTGGGCGACTACGACATCGGCATCGCCATCGGCCTGGACAAGCACCCGCGCGGGGCGTTCACCGAAGATCCGGCGCTGGTGGGCATGCCGAGGTGGTACGCCGAGAACGGGCAGTACCTGACCACCCAGTTCTTCGGCATGAAGGCGAACCGTTATCTGCACGACCACAATATCTCCCAGCAGACGCTGGCCAAGGTTGCCGCCAAGAATTTCCGTAACGGAGCGTTGAACCCCAACGCGTTTCGCCGCAAGCCGATCTCCGAAGAGAGCATCCTCGATTCGCCGGTCCTGAACTACCCGCTGACCCAATACATGTTCTGCGCGCCCGACGAGGGCGCCGCGGCCGCGGTGCTGTGCCGGGCCGACATCGCCCATCGCTACACCTCCAAACCCGTCTACCTACGAGCGGTGGAGGTTCGCACCCGCCGCTACGGGGCCTACGAGGTCAACACCACGTTCGCGCCGGTCGACGAGGACGTGGCGCCAACGGTGTACGCCGCGCGCACCGCGTTCGAAAAGGCCGGCGTGGCTCCCGCAGACGTCGACGTGATCCAACTGCAAGACACCGACGCGGGCGCCGAAATCATCCACATGGCCGAGTGCGGGTTCTGTGCGCACGGCGATCAGGAGAAGCTGCTTGCCGACGGCGCCACCGAGATCGGCGGCGCCATGCCGGTCAACACCGACGGCGGGCTGATCGCCAACGGAGAGCCGATCGGCGCCTCCGGGTTGCGCCAGATCCACGAAATCGTGCGACAGCTCCGCGGCGAGGCCGGCGATCGTCAGGTCCCCGGCGAGCCCAAGGTCGGGTTCACCCAGCTATACGGCGCCCCCGGCACCGCCGCGGCGACCATCCTGACCACCTGAGCTTCGCGAGCCCATGTAACTTTCGGCCGGCCCGCTTCGTCGTAGTGGCGAACGGGAGGAGTTCTCATGCAAATCGTCATCTTTGGCGCCAACGGATCGACCGGACGACTTGTGACGCGTCGGGTGCTGGACGCCGGGCACGCGGCCGTGGCGGTGACCCGGCGGCCCGACGAGTTTCCCATTTCCGACGCCCGGCTGACGGTCGCGGGCGCGGACGTGCGGCGCGATCACCTGGCCGAGATCGTCGCCGGCGCCGATGTCGTGTTGTCGACGCTCGGGGTGCCGTTCGTGCGCCGACCCGTCGACACGTATTCCGTCGGCACCCGCAATATAGTGAACGCGATGTGCGAGTCCGGCGTCAGCCGGCTTGTCGTGGTGAGTTCCACCGGCGCCCATCCCGCGCGCGGCCGCCGCCATACCCCACTTGCGTTGCGGCTCTTCGAGCCGATCATCGCCCGCACCATTGGCAAGACCGTCTACGACGACATCCGCCGGATGGAAACGGTGGTGCGTGAGAGCGGCCTGGACTGGACGATCGTGCGTCCGTCGGGATTGTTCGATTTGCCTCGAGTGACCAATTATGTTGCGGGAGAGACCGATCCGGTCGGTGCTTTCACGGCTCGCGTCGACCTGGCCGACTACCTCGTCAGGCTCGCCCATGACGGGACGGCGCGGCGGAAGACCGTTGTCGTCTCGACCACCGAGCACACGCCGACGGTGTGGAAAATGGTTCGACGGGAGGCACTCAAGAAAGCCTGGCCGCACGAGGTGCCGGCTTAACAAACGCCCTCAAGCAGGTTGCGGTCAGGTGCCCACGCGGCGACGCCGGGGTTAATTTAGCTCCCCGGGCAGAAATCGCACTCCTGTTGTCATCGGGTTTGCTCGTAGGCTAACGCCGAAAAGCCCTGCTCGAACCCGAGGTCAGGAGTTGCGTTGTCTACTACCGAGTTTCCATCCGAAGACGTCCCATTAGCGACGGGCGAGCAGTTCGTGACCATCCAGGCGAGCCCCGAGTTTGCCGAACTTCGCCGCAGGCTACGCCGATTCGTGTTCCCGATGACCGCGATCTTCCTCGCCTGGTACGCCGCCTACGTGCTGTTGGGCGCCTTCGCGCACGATTTCATGGCGACCAAGGTCTTCGGGAACGTCAACGTCGGACTGCTGATCGGACTGGGCCAATTCCTCACGACATTCATCATCACCGGCCTCTATGTGCGGTTCGCCGACCGGGAGCTTGATCCGAGGGCCGCCGCCATCCGCGCGGAAGGCGGGGCGTCATGACGCTGTTTGCCGCCGGGCAGCAGACGATCGGGAATCCCGTCGCCAACATCGCGATCTTCGCCGTTTTCGTCCTCATCACCCTGTACGTGGTGATCCGGGCCAGCCAGCGCAACGCCACCGCGACCGAGTTCTTCACCGCCGACCGGGCGTTCTCGGGACCGCAGAACGGCATCGCCATCGCCGGGGACTACCTGTCGGCGGCCAGCTTCCTCGGCATCGCCGGTGCGATCGCGGTCTACGGCTACGACGGGTTCCTGTATTCGATCGGATTCCTGGTGGCCTGGTTGGTGGCCCTGCTCCTGGTCGCCGAACTGATCCGCAACACAGGGAAGTTCACCATGGCGGACGTCCTGAGCTTCCGGCTCAGGCAGCGCCCGGTGCGGCTGGTCGCGGCGATCTCGACGCTGACGGTGTCCCTGTTCTACCTCCTCGCCCAGATGGCCGGCGCGGGTGGTTTGGTTGCCCTGCTGCTGAACGTCAAAGGGCGCCTTGGCGAATCGATCGTCATCGCGGTCGTCGGTGTCCTGATGATCGTCTACGTCCTGGTCGGTGGGATGAAGGGCACCACGTGGGTGCAGATCATCAAGGCCGTCCTGTTGATCCTCGGTGCGGCGACGATGACGGTGATGGTGCTGGCGAAGTTCGGCATGAACTTCTCCGACATCCTCGGTGCGGCGCAGTCGGCGGTGTCGCACGCCACCACCAAGGGTGTTTCCAGCCGCAACGTGTTGGCCCCGGGCGCGCAATACGGCGGGTCGACGACGTCGAAGATCAACCTGCTGTCGCTGGGCCTTGCGCTGGTGCTGGGCACCGCGGGGCTGCCCCACGTGTTGATGCGCTTCTACACGGTCCCGACCGCGAAAGAGGCACGCCGGTCGGTGGTCTGGGCGATCGGCCTCATCGGAGCCTTCTATCTGTTCACGCTGGCGCTGGGCTATGGCGCCGCCGCCATCGTCGGGCCCGACCGGATCCTCAAGGCCGCCGGCGGCCAGAACTCGGCGGCACCGTTGCTCGCGTTCCATCTCGGCGGCGTGGTCCTGCTCGGTGTCATCTCCGCGGTGGCGTTCGCCACGATCCTCGCCGTGGTCGCGGGTCTGACGATCACCGCGTCGACGTCGTTCGCCCACGACATCTACGCCAGCCTGATCAAGCGGCACAAGGTCACCGAGAGCGAACAAGTCCGGGTGTCCCGCATCACCGCCGTGGTGCTCGGTATTTTCGGGATTGCGCTCGGGATCCTGGCCAACGGCCAGAACGTCGCCTTCCTGGTGGCGCTGGCGTTCGCGGTCGCGGCGTCGGCCAACCTGCCGACGATCCTGTATTCGCTTTATTGGCAGCGGTTTAACACCCGCGGCGCGCTGTGGAGCATGTACGGCGGCCTGATCTCGACCATCGTTTTGATCATCTTCTCGCCCGCGGTGTCGGGAGCGAAGACCGCGATGCTCCCCGGCGCGGACTTCGCGTGGTTCCCCCTTGCCAACCCCGGAATCGTGTCGATCCCGCTGGCGTTCGTCCTCGGTATCGTCGGGACGCTGTCGTCGCCCGACCGCGGCGATCCGGAGCGCAACGCGGAGATGGAGGTGCGCTCGCTCACCGGCATCGGCGCCGAGAAGGCCGGCGTCACGCACTAGCCGCCCATCAGGCGACGGTAGGGGTCACACGATCATGTCTTGAGCTGGTCGATGCGGCGGGCCAATCCGGCGCGCGTGCGCACGTCGAGCTTGCGGTAGACCCGGGTGAGGTGGACTTCCACGGTCTTTGGGCTGATGAACAACGCGGCGGCCACCTCGCGGTTGGTCATTCCCGACGCCGCTAGCTCTGCCACTCGTCGTTCACCGGCGGTAAGCAGCTTGGCGGGACCCGTATCGACCTCAGAACGGGCTAGCGCCGCGCGGGCTCGCGCCGCCCACAGGGGCGTGTCAAGTTCGTCGAAGACCGCCAGCGCCGCGCTCACGTTGACCGTGGCATCGTCGCGGTGCCGTCGGCGGCGCTGAAGTTGGCCGAGCAGCAGCTGGGTGCGGGCCCGCTCGAACGGCATCGGCAGCCTGTCATGTTCGACCATCGCAGCCTCGGCTGCCGCGGTCGCTGCGATCACGTCGCCCCCTGCGGCCAACAGAATCGCGCGGCAGCGCGCGCCGACTGACAGCATCCACGCACGATCCATCCGGTGACCGTTGCGCTCGAGCGCGTCGATCGGCGGCTCCGCTTCGTCGTAGCGTCCGAGGGCTATCAACGCCTCAAGAACGTCGGGCAAAAAAGGCGCCTGGACGAGCTCGGTTGTCTGCCGATCCCAATTGACTTGCGACAGCATCGGTTCGGCCGTCCTTACCGCCGCGGCATAGTTGCCGAGTGATACCTCCAGAAAGACCAACGTGGTCAGCGGCCACAACGCAAGAATGTGCGCACCGCAGCGCCGGCTTGCCGAAAGGGCCTCCTCGACGTCGGCACGGGCCTCGGCTTCACGGCCGGCATGGGCGGCGAGAGTGGCGCGCATCGTCAGGGCGACGCCCTGCGCAAGGTCGGTGCCGAGCAGCACGGCCCGTGCTGCGGCGTCCTCGGCCAACAGACTGGCATTGCCAATGTTTCCACGCCACATTTCGATCTGAAACAGGTTGAAGGCCAGGTGGATCAGTTCGTTCTCTTCACCGCGCTCAATGCAGGCTTGTCGCAGTCCTACCATCGCCGCGTAGGCCGTATCCAGCTGTCCGCTCCAACCCAGCAGCAGGGCCTTTTGCATGCTTGGTCGCAGTGCCGCAGGCATGAACGCGTTGTCCTCCAGCTCCAGCGCACGCTGCAGGCCGGCTTCGTCGATGCCCTCGCCGTGCCGAAAGCGCAAATGTGCCCGCAGGCTCAGTGCCTGGCCGAGCAACTGCGGGTGACCTAGCCGCTCCGCGTTGGTGACGGCGTCATCGACGATGCGCAGGGCGGCGGCCGAATCACCGGTATTCAGCATGGCAAACGAGAGGCTGACCAATATCTGTACGCGCAGCGGTAGCTGATCGCCGACCTCACTGAGGGCGCGCTCCAGCAACTCGGCGGCCTCAAGAAAGCTCTCGCCGTACAGCGCGACCACCGCGTGCATGCTCAACGCTTCGGCTCGCTGAGTTCCGGGCGGCAATGCCCTGATGACGTCCTCGAGCAGAGCCCGTGCCCGCGCCGGGTCGCCGGCGTCGAGGTAGTTGCGTGCCAACCGGATTCGGTGCTTAGGGCTGTCTGCGCCGAGCCCGATCGCCAGCTCCAACATTTCGGCCGCGGCCATCGGCGCCCCATGCACGCGGGCGCTCCGGGCCGCCGCATCGAGGGCTTGCAGCGTGGCGGGATCGGCAGTCGGGGCGGACAATGCCAGGTGCCTGGCGCGTAACTCAGGTTCCGTGACCAAGGTGGCGAGGCGTCGGTGCATGGCGCGGCGCTGCGCTGCGGTGGCGTCGTCGTAACAGCCCTGGGCCAGTAGGGGATGGGTGAACTGCACGCGGTTCCCGGCGATTTCGACGGTGCCCTGTACTTCGGCGGCGTCCAGTAGCGCAACGACGTCGTCCGCGTCGCGGCCGGTCGCGTGTGCGATGTCTTGGATGCTCGGTGCGCCGAGACAGGACACGGTGAGCAGCACCTCACGCACCGCGGGTTCGAGCATCCCGACGCGGTTGCGCACCAACTCCATCAGCGTGGCCGGCATGGACACCCGAGCGCCTGGCGGCTGGTCGAGCACTGTGCGCGCCAGTTCGATGGCGTAAAAAGGGTTTCCGGCCGAGACCTCGTAAACGCGGGAAATCTGGGGGCGTGAAAGCGAGCGGCCTAGCCGCTGCGTCACCGCCGCGTGAAGCGCACCAATGCTCAAGGGGCCCAGCCGAGTCCTGGTCAATTGTGCGGGTGGCGCTGGGGCAAACCACGATGGCGCGCGGTCGCGGTGGCTGTTGGTGCGGAAGGTTGCCAGCATGCCAACTCGTTCGGTTAGCCGTCGTGCGACGAATCCGATGGCTAGGGCGCTGGAGGGATCCAGCCATTGCAGATCGTCGATGGCCAACAGCACCGGTGACTTCTCAGCGAGGATCTGGACGACCGACAGCACCGCGGCGGCAACGGTGCGTTGGTCGGTGGGCTCGGCGTCAGTGCTGGCTCGCAACAAGATTCGATCGAGCGCGAGACGTTGGGGATCCGGCAGTTGCCTCCAGTCCGTCCCTGCGTGGGCCATCAAGTCGGCCAACGACGCGTAGGCCAGCACCGATTCGGTCGCCGCCGCTCGCGCGGCCAAGACCGCGAAGCCGCGCTCTCGGGCTGTGTGCAGCGCCGACAACCACAGGGTGGTCTTGCCGATACCCGCGTCGCCCTCGATCACCAACGCAGACGGCCCGCCGCTCGCGGAACTGAGGAAGTCATCGACTGCCCTGGCCTCAGTCGATCCGCTCTTCCCGCCCGTCACAGGCCGGCCCGCATCAGCCACCGGCGGCGCAGAATGTGCATGACATTGGCGATTCCCGCGTTCCCTTGGGCGGTCTCCAGCAAATACGTAGCCTAGGGGCTGGTATTTGCCGGCGCAACGAAATCGTGGTGCCTGTGGATACGCCGAATGTGGACTGTGCGGCTACTGGACATCGACTGATAGTCGAATGCCTCAAATAGTGAGAGCTGTCGTTGAACAGCCAGAACGCGCCCACGTACAGATCGGAACTAAGGGAAATCCCTGATGACGCCGCAGTTGCATCCCGGTAGCTTTACCGGGATGAGTCAACGCGCCGACTGCAGGGGTTACTACCTCGTGGAGTGGTACCGTCCCGGGCTCGACCAAGACGAGATTGACCGCATCGCCGCGAGGCTCGATCAATCCACCCAGTCGATAACGGCAGACGGTGCGTCGGTGCGGCGGGTGATGACGATGGCGGTTCCCGCGGGCGAGTGGATGTTCGGCGTCTTCGAAGCCGATTCCGCGCACGCCGTTGAGCTCGTTTGCCGGCACGCGGGAATGGAACCGCAGCAGCTCAACGCCGCGCTCGAAGCGGCGCCGAACGGGTAAGGGCTGCGACGACAAGCCGACGGCGGTCGCCCTGATTGCACCTTGGCGCCGTTTGGCTCAGGTTTTTTGAAGCGGCGGCGAATAATTCGGCTTGCCCAAGCCGAGCGTGTATTGGCCGATCATGTTGCGGAACACCTCGAGCGTGCCGCCGTAGATGCCCACCAGGGGGGCGAACCGGTAGGCGTATTCGGCGCTGCCGTCGTCGGCGGCGCCGTCGGTACCGAACGGCAGGGTCGACGCGGCCCCGAGGATGTCCATCAGATCGGGAGAGATGTCGCGCATGGTCTGTGCGATGGCGACCCGCCCGTAGATGCTCGGGGACGACAGCGCGATTTCCAACCGGGCCGCGCACCGGCCAAGGCGGTACGCGACGGATTTGTCGTCGATCAGCCGGCACCCGTCCGGGCCTGGCCGCGCCACGCGGGCGGCGGCCTTGTCGACGGCCTCCGACATGAATCCCGCCTGGTGCATCATGATCGAGGTGTCCTGCAGCCCGTCCGGCGCCGCCGCAACCGCGCCGTGCTCGACGTTGAGCGGCTCGCGCAGCACGGTCCAGCCGGCGTTCACGTCACCCAGCCGGTACTTGTCGTCGACGCGGACGTCGCTGTAGTAGACGATGTTGGTGCGGTCGCCGTCTACCGTGCGGATGCCCTGGATGTCGATGCCCGGCGAGTCGAGCGGAACCAGAAACATGGTCAGGCTCTTGTGTTTCGGCGCGTCGGGGGCGGTGTTGGTGATCAGAAACACGTACTGGCAGTTGTGCGCGCCGGTGGTGAACATCTTGGAGCCGTTGATAATCCACGCATCACCGTCGCGCACGGCGCGGGTCTTGCAGGTGGCGACGTCGGAGCCGCCCTCGGGCTCGGTGTAGCCAAGGCACAGCCGGACCTCGCCGCTGAAGACCTTCGGCAGCACCTCGTCACGCAGTTCGGCCGAACCGAACTTCGCCACCGAGCGCGCCACCATCGCGGTGGTGCCCCACGTCACCCAGGGCACGTGCACCCGCCGCTTCTCCAGCTCCCAGATGCGGCGCCGCACCCGGCTGAACCCGCCCTCGGATTCCGGCTTCCACTCGGCCTCCAAATAGCCTGCGGCGCCGAACTTCAGGTGCAGGCCCTCGTCGAAGTTGTCGCCCGTCTCGCGGTCGCGGCGCCGCACCTCTTCGGTCATGTGGGTGCTCAAGAAGTTCCGCGCTTCCGCACGGAAGGCCTGATCTTCCTCGGACAGCTCGACTCGGGAGAAGTCCATCGTCGTTCGCTCCTGTCTTAAGGCGATCTAGGCGGGCTGTGGTGTGCTCTCGCGGGCCGTCACGATCTCGGCGACGCGCAGGGCGGTAGCGCCGGGATCGCCGCCGGCCAGCGGCCATCCCCGGGCGCGCACCAGATACGCCGTGGCCGCGGCTTCGGAGGAAACCCCAAGGCCGCCTTGGATGTGCACCGCCATCGTCGCCGCCTTGGCGGCCTCCTCCGCCATGAAGACGAACGCCGACGGCGCCAGCTCGGGCCGCTCGTCGGGTTCGTTGTCCAGGAACCAGGCGGCCCGGCGGGCGAGGTTGCGGCCACCCTGAACGGTGATGGCCATGTTCGCGAGCGGGTGCGAGATGGCCTGCAGCGTCGAGATCGGCACGCCCAGCGTGTAGCGGGTCTTGGCGAATTCCGCGGCGATGGTCATCGTCTCCTCGACCAGGCCGACCAACGCCGCCGCGGTCAACAGCCGCCATTCATCGAGGGCGCGTTGGTAATTCGCCACCGCGTCCGGGCCCTCGCCGATGACGGTGCGGGTGTCCGCGGCGGCCGGGTCCACCCAGGCCATCGGCAACCGGCCGATGTTGTCGACCTTGGTCGGCCGGGTGCCGAACGTCAGCCGCACCACCTGGTCGCCCTCACGCACGACGATGTGGTCGGCGATCGAGCCCGTCGGAATCAGCCGGGCACCCGGCGGACCGTCGAGGCGGGCATCGAGCCCAGCGAGCTGTTCACCATCGGCCACTCCGGCGGTGTCGGAGTTCAGCCCGCCCAGGCGCCCGAGCAGCCGCGCCGCACACACGCTGTCGATCCACGGGACCGGCGCCAGCGAGCGGCCGATCTCCTCGGCGACCAGGGTGAGATCGACCAGCGTCGCACCGTCGCCACCACAGGACTCCGGCAGTGCCATCGTGGTCGCGCCCATGGCGCACAGCCGTTCCCACAGGTTCTTGTCGAACCCGGACGCTTCCGCGGCACGCACCGTTTCGATGGAGCACTGGGTCTTGAAGAACTGCTTGTACGCATTCTGCAGAGCCACGTGGTCCTCGGACAGGCTGTAATCGAGTCTGCGCAGTTCGAAGCGGTCCATGTCAACGTTCCTTCCCGAAGAAAAACTCCTGCGCGTTGTTGTAGAGGTAGTTGTCGAGCACCTCGGGGGGCAGGTCGAGCGCGCGGGCTTCCGGTAACACCCGGCGCATGCGCAGCACCGGCCAGTCCGACGCGTAGATCACCTTGTTCGGGCCGCGGGTCCGCATGTAGTGCAGCAGGGATTCCGGCAGCCGCTTGGGAGACCACGCCGATGTCATCAGGCGCAGGTTGGCGTACTTGAGCAGCAACCGGATCGCGACGTCCCACCACGGGTCGGCGCCGTGGATCATGCACAGCTTCAGCTCGGGAAAACGCACGCACACCCGGTCCAGGTGCATGGGATGTTGGACCTCTCCCGGAATCGGTGGGCCCGGGATGCCGGTGTTGATGCACAGCGGGAGGTCCAGCTCCGCGCATTTCGCGTACAGCGGGTAGTAGACGGCGTCGCTGGGCGGATACTGCCCGTCGCCCCAAAAGCTCGGTCCCACAACCGCATACGCCACCGGTAGATCGCTCACGACGGCGGTGAGCTCGCGCAGGGACCGGACCGGCCGCAGCAGGTTGGCCCCACCCATCGCCAGGGCGAACCGGTCCGGCTTGGCTTCGATGAACTTGCGCGCCGTGGTGGACGGGCTGGCCAGCGAATCCATCAGGATCGCCCGCTGCACTCCCTGTTCGTCCATCTCGTCGAGCAGCTCGGACAGGTCGACGGGCGCGAACATCGACTCCGGCCCCTTGAAGTAGTCGTCGCGGACCTTGAGCATCCAGGTGGGTTGGGAGTCCGCCTCACCAAAGTGCACGTTGACGAGGCAGTCAATCGCCTTGGTGTTCATGGCACCTTCTCTTCAGCTTGCTCTCGGGCCCACCGGTAGTTGGGCTTGCCGTTGCCCAGACGCTGAATCTGCTCGACGAAGATGAACGCCTTGGGCGCCTTGAAATGTGCCAGTTGCGCCGTGCAGAAGGTATAGAGGTCACGCCCGTCGGCGCTCAGGTCGGCGCCCGGGTGTTGCGCGACGAGCGCGACGACTTCCTGGCCCCACCGCTCGCTGGGCCGTCCCACCACGAGGGCGTCGGCGATGCCCGGATGTGCGCGCAGCACTTCCTCGACCTCTTCGACGAAGACCTTTTCGCCGCCGGTGTTGATCACCAGCGAGTCACGCCCGAAAAGGCGTATGGTGCCGTCCTTTTCGATGGATGCGCGGTCGCCCGGTATCACCACCCGCCGGCCCTCGATCCGGGGGAAGGTGCGCCGGGTGGCCTCAGCGTCGTCGAAGTAGCCCAGCGGAATCCGTCCCGTCCTGGCGGCCCACCCGATCTCGTGGTCACCGGGACGCAGAAACCTGGTGCGATCGGCGGAGACGACGGTGGCGCCTTCCCGGGGTGCGAAGGTCTCGCTCGCGGTGCCGTTGTGGCTATGACCGAAGGCCATGTTGCCGCTCTCCGAGGATCCGTAGCCTTCGATGATGGTGATGTGCGGAATGCATTCCATCAGCGCGCGTTTGTATTTCGCGTTGGTGGCGGCCCCGCCGGTGCCGATGGCGTTCAGCGCGGACAAGTCGTAGCGGTGGGCGCGCAGTTCGGCGATCAGCGGCCCGGCGTACGCGTCGCCGACCATCGTCATCATGCCTACCTTTTCGCGCTCGGCGGTTTCCCACACGGACCGGACGTCGAGCTTATTGCGGTCGTCATAGAGCACGACCGTCAGGCCCGCACACAGCGCGGCGAACGCGGTCCACATGCCGGCAGCGTGCATCAGCGGCGAGACGGCGAACCAGGGCGGCCCGCCGCCGCGCACCTTGTCATGAATCTCGGTGACGCTCGCGTGGTCGGCCCCCACCATCGACGACACGTACATGTCGCTTTGGCGCCACAGGACGCCCTTGGGGCGTCCGGTCGTTCCGCCGGTACACATCATGATCAGGTCGTCGGGCGACCCAGCGGGGCGAAAGCCGGTGGCGCCGGCTGCCAGCGCGTCGTCCAGCGACACGGCGCCCGGCAATTCCGGGGCGCCGCTGCCGTCGTCGATGGACACCAGCAGCTCCGTCCCCTCCGGGGGGAGCACGTCGGCGAACCGCGCGCCGAGGGCGCGGTGATAGATGATCGCCCTGGGACGGACATAGGCCAGCAGGTCGGCGATTTCGCGCGGCGAGTAGTGGTGGTTCACGTTGACCGGGACGGTGCGCGCCTTGAGGCATCCGATCACCATGTCGGGGTACAGGTCGTTGTACATGATGAGCGCGACCCGGTCCTGGCCGCATTCCCACGGCTCGAGCGTCTCGCGCTCGGCGTAGGCCCCGAATCCCTTGCCGCTGAGGTAATTCGCCAGACCATCGGTGCGCCGGGCGGATTCGGCAAACGTGCTGCGGCGGTCTCCGCAGACGGTCATCAAACGGTCGGGGATGACGTCGGCGATGGCGTCAAGAACCGCGCCTACGGTCCATTCGCTCACTAGCGTAACCAGCCTCGAATGATCAAGCGGACGACCCGACCTGGACACCGAGGAGATCTAGAGCGTTGTCCCGCATGATTTTCCGAACATCCGAGTCGCTGAATCCGACGAGCTCTTCGGCGAACGATAGCGGCGACTCGAGGCCTTCACCGTGCGGCCAGTCGGAACCGAACAGGATTTTGTCGACGCCGATGACCTTGGCCAGCTCCGTCAGGTCGTCCTCGTAGTACGGCGCGATCCACACGTTGTTGCGCAGCTGCTCCACCGGATCTTCGGGGAAATTGCGCGGATAGTTGTTGGCCGCCTTCTTCAGGCGCTTGACCAGCCGGTGCACGAAGTAGGAGCCGTTCTCGATGCTGACCGCGCGAAGCTTGGGATGCCGGGTGAACACGCCGTGCACGATCATCGACGCCATGGTGTCGTGGATGGCGCGGTCGTCCAGGAGCACCGTATCCAGTGGATCCTTTTCGCCGAACCCCTCGAAGGTTCCCTTGCCGCCCCACTGCGCCGCGATGTGCAGGTATCCGCTGTCGCTGAGGTGAAACCCGACCGGAACCCCCGCCTCGGCCAGCCGCGCCCACACCGGGTCGTGGCTGCGATCGCCCAGCGACCTCGGCTTGACGACGCCGGGCACCGGCGCCGGCCGCACCAGGACCAGCTTGGCGCCGCGCGCCAACACGAACTCCAGCTCGTCGACGGCGCCGGCCGGGTCGGCCAGCGAGATGATCGGCGCGGCGATGATGCGGTGGTCGGGCCGGTCGAAACCCCAATCCTCGTCCAGCCACAGGTTGAACGCGTGCACCGACGCCATCGTCGCGTCGATGTCCCCCTTGAGCGCCTCCTCCACGCCGCAGCCGAACGTCGGCAGCATGAAAACCGTTTCGATGTCCTGGGTGTCCATCACCGCAACGCGCGCTTCGCGGTTCTGGTACTCCGGGTGTTCGGCGAGCCGCTCGACCTTCATCAGCGACGCCGGGTCGACGCCTTCCGGAATCTCACCACGGAACAACAGGTCGAGGCAGCCCGGCACGATGATCGGGTCGAAGGTGGGATTGGGAACGAAATGGTTGACGCGGCCGCCGATTACGGCCAGGGTGCGCTTGCCCTGAGTGACCATCTGCACGCCGCGGTGCTTGAATGCCTTGTCCAAGTGACGGGTAAAGGCATCCAGCGGTTCGTAATAGTGGTTGTCGACGTCGATCGCCTTGTAATCCAAGTGGGCCATGATCATCCTTTCCCGGTACCACCGGCGAAATTCAAGCGTCGGTTGGGGCGAGGTTCCCCAACAAGGGCGGGAATTGCGGCGGCCGCTTCTCCAGGAAGCTGGTGATCCCCTCGATGACGTCCGGGCGCGGCATCGCCTCGCGCAGCAGGACCTCGGCCCGTGACGTGGCGTCGGCGACGTCGCGAGTGGCGTCGCCGTATACCTGCCGTTTGATCACCGCCATCGAAGCCGGCGAGCAATTCCGAGCGATGTCCTCCGCGTATTCCAGGGCGCGGCTCAGCAGATTTTCGGGCGCGACGACTTCTTTGACGAGCCCAAGCTCGGCCGCCTCCTCGGCGAGGAAGGTGCGCCCGCTCAACAACAGGTCGAGGGCGACGCCCCAGGTCGTCAGGCGCGGAAGTATCCAGGAGATGCCGAATTCGGCGATCAGGCCGCGGCGCGCGAACACCGCGCCGAACTTGGCGCCCGCGGCCGCGAACCGGACGTCGCACATGAGCGCCTGCGTCAGGCCGATGCCGACGCAGGCTCCGTTGATGGCCGCGATGACAGGCTTGCGCAGTGTGGTCACGAAATGGGGTGGGCGCTCGCCGACCAGCTCGGCCAGGTCGGTCTGACCAGCCTTCTCCATCTTCTCGCCGTAGCTGGACGCCGAACTCGGCGCGCCCAGATAGGCGCCAGCGCAGAAACCCTTGCCCCGGCCGGTCACTACGATCACCCGGACGTCGGGATCCTGTTCGGCTCGGTCGATCCCGGCGTAGAAGCCGGCGGCGATGTCCGGGCCCCAGGCGTTCAGGCGATCCGGGCGGTTGAAGGTCAGGATCGCGACGCCGCTCGCCGTGGCCTCGTAGAGCACCGCGTCTTCGGAGGCGCCGTCACTGCCGGACATCTGCCGCGGCACCTCCTCACGCTTGCCAACCGGATCCCCACCGACTTTGTACGCATACTGTATACCTATCGGTAGCGCATTCCACAACTGCGTCCCCGGCCGGCGGCAGCACGGTCCAGCAGCGATTTTGCCGCTGCTGAACCGCTAACCGCGCGATGGTCGAAGGTGCTTGGCGATCTTCGGTTTCCGGTCATCCGGCTGTCGCCTAACGGGCCGCCCGTCGCCCGGTGATGAGCTTGACGATCGCCAGCAAGAGCACCGCGCCGAGCAGACACGTGAGGAACGAGAAGAACAGGCCTCCCCCGGCGACGTCCACGCCGAAGCCGCGCAGCAGGAACCCCCCGATCAAGCCGCCCACGACGCCGACCACGATATTGAGGATCAGCCCCATCTGGGCGTCGGTCCCCATGATTTTGCTGCCGACCCAACCGGCCAGTCCCCCGATGACTATCCAGCCGATCACACCGAGAGTGAGCATTCCGCAATCCCTTCGGTAGGCGAGCCCTTCGGTAGGCGAGTAGCCATCACCCTATGCCGGTTGCGGGCGTTTGAAACGGCGATCTGGCGGGTTATCGATGACTGGTGAAGACACTGTTGACAGCGCTCGTTCATCGCCTCCGCCAAGCCCGCGGAGTGTTGCTGCGGGCCCAGTTGGCGCTGACGGGCGCCCAGATCCTGTTCTGGGTGACGCTGATCGGTGCTCCGGTCGGTCTTGCGCTGCGGGCCCGACAGCGCCGGATGCGACGTGAGTTGCCGCGGGCGGGCGATGCGGTCGTACCGCCGCAGGTCAACTGAGGTTGTGGCGTGTGCCACGTTGTGATCACGTTTGCGGTGACCGGGCAACCGGGAACGCTCCAGCCAAGCCATCCATCAACGGGAGGGAGATGCAAATGGTTGACAGCAAGAGCGGTCCCATCGAGCTGGTCCGGGGCGTCATCGAGGACGTTTTCGGAAAGGCCAAGGAATTCATCGGCACGATCCTCGGCCGGGATGACCTGATCAACGAGGGTGAGGCCCAGCAGGACAAGGCCGAAGCGCAGCGCAACGCGGGGAAGAAGGAAGCCGCGGCCGAGAAGGCTCGCGCCAAGGCCAAGGCCGCCGAATCGCGCGAGCGCGCTGAGCAGAACTAAATAGCGCGCAGAAGGAGCGGGCCCGGTTTCCGACCGGGCCCGTTTCTCGTCGTAATCGGTTGCGCTGTAACGGCGCGGCGGCTATGCCGCGATGAGCCCCAGCCGCCGGTAGGCGTTTTCGATCTGGGTCTTCGCCTCGCTCGGCAACTGCGCCTGTGGGGGCCGGGAGTGGGGATAGTCGCCTATCGGTAGACCCAGCAGTGCGGCGGCGTACTTGAATGCACCACCCCAGTGGGTGAAGTAATCCGACCGGCCCGGGTAGCAGGTCCACCACGATCCGATGTCGAGGTCGAACTGGTCCATCCCGGACTCTCGCCCGTAGTCCATCGCCTCGAGGAGCTTGTCGCTGCACACCAAATCCCAGTACTCGGAAAACAGACGCCGCTGCGGGGTCTCGAACAGGTAACCGGCCGTGCCCAATTGCGCCGGGCAGACGATGCCGGCCCGCAGCCACCCCGCGCGGTACACGGTCCGATCGCATTCCCAGACCGCCAGGCCGGGCGCCAACTCGTGCAGCCGCCGGCTCGCCTCCGGGCGGAACGCGCCCTCCTTGGTGGCGCACACGGCGGGCACCTCGTCGTAAATCCGCGCGCTTTCGGCCGGAGTCAGCACGTAGCCGGAGGACGGGGAGTTGAACATGCCCAATGCGATATCGGTGCGCGCGGCAACGTACTTGAAGAACCTCAGTACGCCCTCGCCGCCGTGGGCCTCCATCATCGGCGTTTGGATGTAGGCGATGTCGGCGCCCACCTCTTGGGCGTGCCGTGTCAGCTCCAGACAGTCCTTCGCCGACATCGCCGCGGTGCAGGCCTGGATGACGACATGGGGGTTCAGGCCGCGCGCCTCCTCGATCGCCACCTCCAGCAACCGCTTGCGCTCCTCGAGGGTCAGTGACCAGAACTCCGCGATCCCGCTGGTGCACCACAACATCGGGTGCCCAAGGTCGCCGACGCAGTAGCGGACCAATGTCCGGTAGGCGTCCCAGTCGATGTCGTCACCGTCGGTGCCGCAGAACGGCGTGTAGAGGGAGTCGCCGATTCCCCGCAACGCCCCGCGCGCCCAAACACGCGCCTCGCCAGCCGTCGCCATCGTCCACTCCTTCTGTCGGCCAAACGATTTGGAGTCAGGTGAAGTCCGATCCACCGTCGACGTTGATGTTCGCTCCGGTCATGTAAGAGTTGCGCCGCGACGCCAGGAACGCGGCGACGGGGCCGATCTCCTCCGGTAGGCCCGCCCGGGGCATTTGCGCCGGATGCCCGAAATGCTCGGCGATGGCGTCCATCAGCGCATAGGGGTCGGTGCCGTCGACGCCGACGGACTTCGCCCAGCCGACCAGGGACTCGGAGGCGATGCTGCCCGGCGACACCACGTTGACCAGAATCTCGTCCTTGGCCAACAGCAGCGAGAGGTTCTTCGAGACGCTGGTCAACATCGACTTGGCCGCCGTGTAGGCCGGCAGCATGACGCTTTGCCGCTGAGTCGAGTGCGCCGAGAAGTTGACGATCCGCGCCCATTGGGCCTTGCGCAGCAGCGGAAGTGCCGAACGAACACAGCGCACCATGCCCATGACGCCATCTTCGACGGCCTGGTGCCATTGTTCGTCGCTGAGATCCTCGAAACTGCCTGCCGCGCCGGGCCCTACGGTGTTGATCAGCACGTTGAGTTCGCCGTCCCACCGCTCGGCGAGTTCGGCGAACACCTTGTCGACGGCGCCGGCGTCAGCGATGTCGGCGTCGAGCCCGACCGCATCCGGGCTGCCGCGACCGGTCAAGTCCGTCACCGCGGAATCGAGCGCCGCACGGCTGCGGCCGACCAGCGCCACCCGGGCACCCTCGTCGGCCAGGCAGCGGGCCGTGGCCAGACCCATGCCGCGACTTCCTCCGACCACCACCGCGGTGGCATTCGTCAGCCCTAGATCCATGTGTCCAGCCGTTTTACCAAAAAGCCTACGATAGGTATTACAGTAGCAGATGGAAAACTCGACGACACGCCCGCGTATGCGCAGGTCAGAGAGGAACCGCCGGTAGATTCCACCTTACCGGTGGCACGGCTAGATCGTGATGGAGGTGCCCGTAGTGGCAAAGCAGGCAACCGCTGATAAGCGTCAACGGCGCGAGCGTGGGTCCATCAATCCCGACGACATCATCAGCGGCGCATTCGAACTCGCGGAGCAAGTGTCGATAGACAACCTGAGCATGCCACTGCTCGGCAAACATCTAGGCGTGGGCGTCACCAGCATCTACTGGTACTTCCGCAAGAAGGACGATCTGCTCAACGCGATGACGGACCGCGCCCTCAGCAAGTACGTCTTCGCCACCCCCTACGTCGAGGCCAGCGACTGGCGCGAGACGCTACGCAACCATGCCCGCCTGATGCGTAAGACGTTCAT
This sequence comes from Mycobacterium sp. E2327, assembly GCF_001672675.1. Lineage (NCBI taxonomy): Bacteria > Bacillati > Actinomycetota > Actinomycetes > Mycobacteriales > Mycobacteriaceae > Mycobacterium > Mycobacterium sp. E2327. The sequence goes on along the minus strand of NZ_LZKE01000199.1, from coordinate 19,570 downwards.
GGGCAATCCAATTCTGTGCGACCTGATTCTGATTCGCGCCGCCCTCAGTCCGAAGGCCGCGCGGTTGGGCGCGCAGGAGATGGAGCGCGCGATAGCCAACCTGGTCGAGGCCGGCCTGTCACCCGAGGATGCCTTCGACACCTACTCCGCCGTTTCGGTTCACGTCCGTGGCTCGGTGGTGCTGCATCGGCTGTACGAGAAGAACCAGACCCCGGACAGCGGGCCGCGCGCCATCGAGGACGCCGTGGCCATCGATCCCGCCACCACGCCGCTGATCGCACAGGTGACCGGGCAGGGACACCGCATCGGGGCGCCCGACGAAACGAATTTCGAATTCGGCCTGGACTGCATCCTCGACCACGCGGCCAGCCTGATCGAAAAGGGGGCTAAAGGCGGCAAGTCCGCGCCGTCGGGGCAACGCAAGGCGACCAAGTCGCCCGCCCAGCGGGGGCGGAGCAAGGCGGCCGCGACGGGGTAACTGCCCGCCAGGTCACATCGGCCACACGCGTCGCTAGCGAAGGCAGAAGGGTTTGTGCCCGCCTCATAGCGACAAGTCGATCAGCTGCAAACGATGCGCCCGCGTTGTCGCTCGGAGGCGGGCAAACTGTCGATCCCCCTTCTGCTGAAGCTCTGGTGGCAGAAGCGAATTGACGCGGCGGCTACCCTTGTGTTTCCGGCGGCTCCGGCACGTGGAAATGCTCGTCACGTAGCCGGAAGGCTTCCTTCGCGCCGTGCTCCGCTCGCGTTTTGACGAAGTTGAACTCGCCCGGCGCGAATTGCAAGTTGGTGCCGTAGGCGTGAAACAGGTAGCTCGCGACTTCTTCGCCCTGGTATGCCTGGCTCTGCTCGACGAGGCGGAACGCCTCCTTGGCGATGACGACCCCGTCGGCGGGCATCTTCGCCGCCTTCTCTGCCCAGTAGCGAGCCCGCGCCGTCACCGCGCCGGGATCGCAAGTGTCGGTGAAGATTCCGAGGTGCTCGATCTCGGCGGCCTCGATGATGTCACCCGTCAGCAGCAGCCGCCGCGCCAGCACCGGCCCCAGCCGGTGGAAGAACATGTGCAGGCTGCCCAGGGCAGGGCCGAGGAAGCGGGTGGCCGGCATGCCGATCTTCGTGTCGCGCGCGATGACGGAGATGTCGGTCATCAGCGCCATCTCGAAGCCGCCGCCGAGCGCGTAGCCGGCAATCTCCCCCACCGTCACCTTTGGGAAGCCCATGAAGTTGTGGTAGAAGCCAAAGGACTTGCGGTCCACGGTGAGTCGCCGGCGCTGACTGGGACGACGCCTGGCCGACGCGTCATCGGACGCCTTGGCCTTGCCGCCGTACCAGCCGTAGGCGTTGTTCATGTCGGCCCCGGTGGAAAAGACTCCCTCGGCTCCGCGCAACAGCACCACGGTGAGGTCGTCGTCCTCCGCCACTCGGTCCAGGCAGCGGGCGATGGCCTCGCGCATCGTCGCGTCGTAGGAGTTGCGCTGCTTGGGGTTGTTCAGCGTGATCGTCGCGATGCGCCGCTCGGGGTCAACGTCGAAGAGCACACGATCGTCCGAAACGCTGGAGCCGCTCATCTGCCAGACTCCTTTCGCCGCCTGCCGAATTTGAAGCCGGTCAGCTCCTCGGGCCGCGACGCCAACGTCTTGACCTCGCCCATACACAGCACCTCGTCTTCGAGCAGCAGGCGCGCCGTCGACTCGATGCCCCGTTCGACCGGTGAGCGAACGATGTCGAAGCGCAGGTAGGTCAGCACGGGCGTCGGCCGGCGGAAGGTGACAAGCAGCGACCGGGTCTTGCCGGAAAGGCCGGTGACGCAATTGTGGTGCTGGATCACGCTGTCGAAGAACACGGCGATGAAGCCGCCGTGCACCAGCCCCGGTGGCCCCTCGTAGACGAGCGGGAAGCACACCACCCCGGCGGCCTTCTCGGCATCGAGCTCGTCGAATCGGTACTCGGGAAAGCATGGGTTGTAGGCACCGATGTCGGTGGCATGGTTGAGGTATACGCGCCGGGGGTCGTCGGCAACCTCGCCGATTCGCGGTGCGCTGTCCGTCGGGGCCGCGGCGGCCAACTCGCCTTCCCACTCGGCGAACTTCGCGAGCATCGCGTCGACGGTGGGGTGCGGGTGCTCCAGCGACAACAGCAGCGAGCTGAGGCGCCGCATGGCGCCGGCCGCCGCGACCGTTTGGGCCAGCGGTGCCTCGCCGAATTTCGCGTCGCCGGCGTAGGGCGAAGCGGTGGTGCCGTCGGCCATGCTGCCCTTATCCACGGGTTTCGCCCCGCTCTGTTCCGTCGTTAGGGTTTCCTTGCTAACTTATACCTCGTATCAATCGTATTGCCTACTGTATGGGTAACCGTATCGGCGGAGAAAGGCCGGGTAGACGGTGAGTCATGGGGCCGACGCGGCCGAGGCCGAGGGATCGGTCGACGCGTGCCGGGATGGCGCGGTCCTGCGGGTCACCTTGAATCGCCCGGCGCGGCGTAACGCCTTGACCCACTTGATGATCGGTCAGTTGGTCGGCGCGCTGACCGATGCGGCCGCCGACGATTCGTTGCGCGCGATCCACATCCGCGGCGCGGGAGAAGACTTCTGCGCCGGCGCCGACTGGGTGGCCGCCAATGAGCCCGGCGGCCAACGTCCCCGCGCGGGTGATCTGGTGCGGCGGATCCCGCACGCCGCCCACCGGGTCATCGAACTCGTCGCGAGCGTTCAGCTGCCGGTGGTCTGCAGCGTGCGGGGATGGGCGGTGGGGTTCGGCTGCAACCTCGCACTGGCCGCCGACTTCACCGTCGCCGCCGCCGACGCGGTGTTGTGGGAACCGTTCGTGGACCGCGGTTTCAGCCCGGACTCGGGCTCCACCTGGCTGCTGCCCCGCCTGGTCGGGCTGGCACGGGCCAGGCGGATGCTGCTGCTGGGCGAGAAGGTCAACGCGACCGACGCGGCCGCCTGGGGGCTGATCCACCAGGCGGTGAGCGGGCCCGAACTCGACGACACCGCCGGGAAACTGGTGGAGCGGCTGGCCTCGGGACCGACGGCCGCGATCGGGCTGGCCAAGCAGGCCCTGAACTTCGGTCAGCACGCGACGTTGAGTCAATCGCTGACGCAGGAGCTGTTCAATCTGGAAGTCTCGTGTCGGACAGGCGATTTCAAAGAGGGGCTGGAGGCGTTTCGGCAACGGCGGGCGCCAAAGTTCCAGGGCAGATGAGGGAGCGCGGATGCCTACTGACTCGTTCGACACCATCAACTACCACGTCGACGGGCACACGGCCACCATCACACTGAACCGCCCGGAGGCGCTCAACGCGCTGAGCCCGCACATGATCACCGAACTCCGCGCCGCCTACGACGAAGCCGAGAACGACGACAAGGTGTGGCTGCTCGTCGTCACCGGCACCGGCCGCGCGTTCTGCACGGGGGCCGACGTGAAGGCCATTCCCGAAGACGGCAAGGTGATCTACGAGCGCCCGTACCTCTCGACATACGACCAGTGGGAGGCACCGCAGGAGGGCACCCCGCCGTTTCGCACCATGGCCAAGCCGGTGCTGACCGCGGTCAACGGGCTGTGCTGCGGTGCCGGCATGGACTGGGTCACTACGACGGACATCGTCATCGCATCCGAGCAGGCGACCTTTTTCGATCCGCACGTGAGCATCGGGCTGGTGGCCGGGCGCGAATTGGTGCGGGTGTCCAGAGTGTTGCCCCGCTCGATCGCGCTGCGAATGGCCTTGATGGGCAAGCACGAGCGGATGAGCGCGCAACGCGCCTACGAACTCGGGTTGATCAGCGAAATCGTCGAGCACGACCGCCTATTGGACCGGGCCTACGAGATCGCCGACATCGTCAACTCCAACGCGCCCCTGGCGGTGCGGGGGACCCGGCTGGCCATCCTCAAGGGCCTGAACGTGCCGCTGCACGAGGCCGAGATACTCGCCGAGACCTTCCGCGAGCGCGTGCTGCGAACCGAGGACGCGCAGGAAGGCCCCAAGGCCTTCGTCGAAAAGCGGCAGCCGAATTGGCAATGCAGATGAGCTTCGAAACCATCCTGCTCGAGGTCGACGCCGACGACCACGTCGCCACCATCACGCTGAATCGGCCCGAGCAACTAAACGCGTTCAACCGCACCATGTGTGAGGAGATGGCCCGGGCCTGGCGCGCGGTCAAGCTTGACGAGTCCGTACACGCGGTGGTGCTGCGGGCGGCCGGCGACCGGGCGTTCAGCGCCGGTCTGGACGTCAAGACGCCGTACGGTCAACCGGAAAACGTGTGGAACCACGAGGATCCGGGCGAGGCGCTCAGTCCCAAGTGGCAGAAGATGTGGAAACCCGTGGTGTGCGCCGTCCAGGGCATGTGCACCGCGGGCGCGTTCTATTTCCTCAACGAATCCGACGTTGTCATCTGCTCGGACGACGCAACGTTTTTCGACTCGCACGTATCGGCGGGCCTGGTGTGCGCGCTGGAGCCGATCGGCCTGATGCGGCGCATCGGCCTGGGCGAGACCTTGCGGATGGCTTTGATGGGCAACGACGAGCGAGTCGGGGCCGACACCGCGCTGCGCATCGGCTTGGTTTCGGAGGTCGTCGCCCGCGACCGACTGTGGGGGCGCGCCCACGAGATCGCCGCGACCATCGCCGCCAAGCCGCCGTCGGCGACCCAGGGCACGGTGAAGGCGATCTGGGAGTCGTTGGACCGGCCCTACCGCGCCGCCCTGGAGCAGGGGCTCATCTACACGCGTCTGGGCAACCCGCTCGGCACCGCGGAATTGCGCGAATTGCGCGCCCAGCAAGGCGAGGCCGCTGCGCGCGAACCGAAGATCCGGTGATGCACCCGCTCAGCCGGCGCATCGCCGACGTGCTCGACCTGCAGCGCGACGCGCACGCGATCGAGTATGGGGGCCAATGGATCTCGTGGCGCCAGGTGGGCGACACCGCGCGGCGCGTCGAATCCGTGGCCGCCGGGGCCTCCGGCGTCGGCATGCTGCTGCGCAACCGGCCCGGCCACGTCGCGGCCTTCCTCGGGGTGCTGCTGGGCGGCGGAACGGTGGTCACCATCAACCCCGGCCGCGGTGACGACCGCACCCGCGCCGACATCGCCGCACTGCGGCTGCCGTTGATCATCGGCGAACCCGACGACCTGGCCACGCTGGTCTCGGCCGGCACCGCGACGGTGGCGATCATCGGCACCTGCGTCGACGCCCGGGGGCGGGCCTGCGACAGATCCGCCGCCCAGCGCGGCGTGGCGGTGCGGATGCTGACGAGCGGGACGACGGGGCCGCCCAAGCGGATCGATCTCAGCTACGACATGCTGGCGCGCAGCGTGATGGGCCCCGACCCGGAAACCGCCCCGGCGCCAACGCAGCTGCGCCGCGGCGTCGCGATAGTCAACTCGCCGCTGGTGCACATCGGCGGGGTGTTCCGGGTTCTGCAGTGCGTCGCCGAGGCCAGACCCTTTGTGCTGCTGGAGCGCTTCGAGCTGCAGGCATGGGCCGAGGCGGTGCGCACCCACCGGCCCCGCGCGGTGTCGCTGGTGCCGGCCGCGCTGCGGACGGTGCTGCACTCCGACCTGACGCGCGCGGACCTGGAGAGCATCCGCGCCGTCACCTGCGGCACCGCCCCGCTGTCGGCCGACGACGCCGACGCCTTCACCGAGAAGTACGGCATCCCGGTCCTCACCTCCTATGCGGCAACGGAATTCGGCGGCGGTGTCGCCGGCTGGACCCTCGCCGATTACGAAAAGCACTGGCGAGCCAAGCGCGGCAGCGTCGGACGGGCCAACCCGGGCGCACACCTGCGGGTGGTCGATGACGAGGGCGCGCCGCTCGGGCCCGACCGGGTCGGCCTGCTGGAGGTCAAGCCCGGACAACTGGGCCCATCGGCGAAATGGATGCGAACCACCGATCTGGCCCGCATCGACGCGGACGGCTTCGTCTGGATGGTCGGGCGGGCCGACCAGGCGATCATCCGCGGCGGGTTCAAGGTGATGCCCGACGACGTACGCGTCGCGCTGGAAGACCATCCCGCGGTGGCGGGCGCCGCCGTGGTCGCGCGGTCCGACGAACGCCTCGGGGAGACGCCCGTCGCGATGGTGCAACTGCGGCAGCCCGCGTCCGCCGACTCCGACACACTGGCGCAGTATCTGCGAACGCGGCTGGCCCGCTATGAAATCCCCACCGAGATCGCGATCGTCGACGCGATCCCGCGAACGCCTTCGGGCAAAGCCGATCTCAGCCAGGTCAGGCTGTACTTCAGCAAGTCCGCCGACCATCGCGACCATGCCCGGTGACTCCCCCACGGTCGCCGAGGTCCTGCGGCACCAGGCCCAGTCCCGCGCGGAGCACGCGCTTCTGGTGTGCGACGGCGGGCGCATCGGCTACGCGGAGGCCGAGCGGCGCTCGGCGGAGCTGGCCCGCGGGCTGATCGCGCTGGGGGCGGGCAAGGGCACCCACGTGGGGCTGCTCTACCCGAACGGCATCGAATTCGTCGTCGGGATGCTCGCGGCCGCGCGAATCGGCGCGGTGGTGATCCCGTTCTCCACGTTCGCCACCGCTCGCGAGCTGCGCGAGCAGCTCGTCGACAGCGACACCGAAATCCTGCTGTCCGCCGACTCTTTTCGCTCCCACGATTACGCGCAACGGCTGGCCGAGGCGCTGTCGCGTCCCGAGCCGGTCCCCGATGAGCGGCTGTTCACCAGCGCCGCGCCGCAATTGCGTCACGTCATCGTCAATTCCGACCATCCGTACCGGATAGCCCGCGCCGTCGCGCCCGGGCTGCTCGAGGCGATGGAGGACGACGTCGACGGCTGCGATCCGCTGGCCATCGTGTACACGTCGGGCTCCACCAGCGCCCCGAAGGGCGTGGTGCACACGCACGCCGGCCTGCTCGCCCACCAGCGGAACCTCAACGAGATCCGCGGCCTGACCGCGGCGGACCGGCTGTTCTGCAATTCGCCGTTCTTCTGGATCGGCGGGTTCGCGTTCGGCCTGCTCGCCACGCTGGTCGCCGGGTCCACCCTGGTTTGCTCGAATGCCACCGACCCGGGTGCGACCCTCGACCTGCTGGAGGCCGAAAGGCCCACCATCACCAATGGTTTCGTCGCCGGGATCGCGCATCTGGCGGATCATCCGAGCTTTCCCGGGCGCGACCTGTCGTCGATGCGCCGGGGCAACCTGTATTCGATCATGGCGCCCGACGCCCGACCGGCCGATCCGGAACTGCGGCACAACATGCTGGGCCTGACCGAGGCCGGCAGCGTGGTGTTGATCAGTGGCGACGAATCCGACCAACCCGAACACCGCCGCGGATCCTTCGGCAAGCCGGCTCCCGGATTCGACACCAAGATCGTCGACCCGGATGCCTCGGGCATTGGGGAGCTGTGCATCCGCGGGCCCTACGTGATGCAGGGGTATTACAAACGCAGCCGCGAGGAGTGCTTCGACGCCGACGGGTGGTTCCACACGGGCGATTTGGTGCGCGTCGACGCCGACGGGTATTTCTATTTCGCCGGCCGGCTCGACGCGATGATCAAGACGGCGGGGGCCAACGTCTCGGCGGCCGAGGTCGAGAAGGCGATCGCCAAGGTCACCGGCGCCGAGGCGCACGTCGTGGGCATTCCGGACCCGTGGCGGGGGGAACTCGTCGCCGCCGTCGTCGCCCGTCCGGGTCTCGACGAAGCCGCGCTGCGGGAGCGGCTCAAGGCGGAATTGTCGGCGTACAAGATCCCGAAGCGGTTCATCGCCCTGCCGCGCAACGAGATTCCGCGGCTGTCGAGCGGAAAGGTCGACATCCAACGGCTGCGGAGGCTGTTCGATGCCTGAGCGCACCATCGACCAACTGGTGCGGTCTCGCGCAGCGCAGCACGGCCCCAAGCCGGCGGTGATCGACCCGACGGCCCGGCTGAACTATCGCGAACTCGACTCCACCACAGGCGATCTAGCCGCGGTCTTCATTGACGCCGGTGTCGGCAAGGGAACCCGCGTCGGGCTGATCATGCCGAACAGCGTCCGCTGGGTGCAGGTGGCGATCGCCCTGACGCGCCTCGGCGCCGTGCTGGTTCCGCTCAGCACCCTGCTACGACCCGGCGAACTGGTCGCGCAGCTGCGGGCCGCGTCGGTTCAATTCCTGGTGAGCGTGGAAGAGTTCCGTGGCCACCGGTACCTGGAGGACATCGCGGCGGTGCCGCGACTGGAACTTTCCGCCCTGCGCCAGGTTTGGCCGATCGACCGGCTCGACAACGCCGTTTCGAGCGAGCCGGCCCGCCGGATCGTCGACGCTATGACCGAGACGGTCACGGCCGCCGATCCGATGGTCATCATGTTCACCTCGGGCAGCAGCGGAACACCCAAGGGCGTCATCCACTCCCACGGCAACGCGTTGGCGGCCGTGGGGTCGGGCTTGGCGGCGCGCTGCATCACGCCCGACACCCGGCTGTATCTTCCGATGCCGTTCTTCTGGGTGGGCGGATTCGGCAGCGGCATCCTGTCCACGCTGCTCGCCGGCGCGACCCTGGTGACCGAGGAAATACCGCGGCCCGAAACCACCCTGCGGCTGCTGGAATCCGAACGGGTCACGCTGTTTCGCGGATGGCCCGATCAGGCCGAGGCACTGGCACGGCACGCTGACACCGTCGGTGCCGACCTGTCGGCGCTGCGGCCGGGAAGCCTGGAAGCCCTGCTGCCGCCGGAGCGGCGGCCCCAACCCGGCGCGCGAGCCACGTTGTTCGGCATGACTGAGGCGTTCGGTCCCTATTGCGGCTACGCGGCCGACACCGACCTACCGCCTTCCGCGTGGGGCAGCTGCGGCAAGCCGTTCCCCGGCATGGAGGTCCGCATCGTCGACACCGACAGCGGCGGGGCGGTTGCGGCGGGATCCGTTGGGCAGATCCAGATCCGGGGGCCACACACGTTGCGCGGCATCTGCCGTCGCAGCCGAGAGGAGCTGTTCACCCGCGACGGCTACTACCCGACCGGTGACCTCGGCCGCTTCGACGAGGACGGGTTCCTGTTCTACCACGGCCGGTCCGACGACATGTTCAAGGTTAGCGGCGCGACCGTCTATCCCAGCGAGGTGGAGCGGGCCCTGCGCGCGATCGACGGCGTCCAGAGCGCCTACGTCACCAACGTGGCCGAACGGGTCGGCGCCGCGGTAGTGTGTGCGAGCCCCCTGACCGCAGAGCAGCTGCGCACGTCGGCGCGAAAGCTGTTGAGCGCGTTCAAGGTCCCGACAGCGTGGCTGTTGCTGGAATCGGACGATGAGGTCCCGCGTGGGGCCACCGGCAAGGTCGACGTTGGCCGGCTGCGGGAGCTGTTGATCGAGGCGAATATCCCCTAGGGAACCCGCGTCCAGGGTTGGCAGTTCTGCGACTCGAAGGCCTTTACCGAGGTATTGATGTTCGCGAACATCGGGCCGACGGACATGTTCGTCTGCAGCACGTGGTCCTTGTTCGCATCGGGGGTGCTGTAGGTGAACCACGCGCACATCGAGTCCTGGGTCGGCACGTTGTTTATCCAGACGCCGAAGGCCGACGCCGAACCGCCCGTTCGGTAAAGGCCGGGCGCGATGTCGGGCCCCACGACAAAGACACCGTTGCCCGGGATCGGATCCATCGGGTCGGCGACGGCGGGCGTCGCGAGCGGAATCGCGGCCACACATGCGAAAAATACGGCCGCTGCGCGAAGCGTTCGGGGCATTGTTCCTCGCTTTGTGTTGTTTGCCCCCTCCGATGGCAGCCTAAGCCCAGGCGCGGGTCGGCAACAACAGCTGTCCCGGCTCACCCGGGTTCCGGGTGACTCCCATTCGCTACGACGCCCCGCGCGGTGAGGTGATCGATGAGCGGGACGGCGCCCGCGGCAAGGTGTTGTGACATCGCCGCCCGCGCGAGCTCCTGGTCGTGCTTTTTCAGGGCAGACAGGATCCGGCGATGATCCTTGATCGACTGCTCCGGCCAGCCTTCGATGGCGGGGAACACCGATTCCGGTGCGTAACGGGTGATCTGCGACATCAGCTGGGCGAGCTTCGGCGAGTCCGCGGCGACGTTGATGGCGCGGTGGAATTCGTGGTTGAGGCGCACGGTCCGTTCCGTGTCGTCGCCGGCGTAGGCCTCTTCGAGCTCGGCCTGGATCTGCTTGAGTTCGCGAAGCTGTTCGTCGGTGATGCTGACCGCGGCCCGCGCGGCCAGCTCGCCTCCCACGTAGCCCTGCACGTTGGCGACGTCGGTCACGTCGCGCCCGGTCACCGGTAACACCACAAAGCCGCGGTGCGGCTGCTGGGCGACCAACCCTTCCGCGCGCAGCGCAAACAGCGCCTCTCGCACCGGCGTGACACTGATCCCGAGCTCCGCGGCCAATTGGTCAAGGCGCACATACGTTCCCGCCGCGTACGTGCCGTCGAAGATCCTTCGGCGGACGAAGCGCGCCACGTCGTCGGAGAGTTGTGGCCGCGCAGCGAAATCCGGGGTGGTCATCGCCTCACACCTGATACTCGGCGAGTAGCCGCTTGCTGATGATGGACTTCTGGATTTCGCTGGTTCCCTCGCCGATGAGCAGGAAAGGGGCGTCGCGCATCAGCCGCTCGATCTCGTATTCCTTGGAATAACCGTAGCCGCCGTGGATTCGGAAGCTCTGCTGGGTGACTTCCGAACAGTATTCGCTGGCAAGGTATTTGGCCATTCCGGCGGCGACGTCGTTGCGCTCGCCGGAATCCTTCAGCCGCGCCGCGTTGACCATCATCAGGTGCGCGGCTTCCACTTTGGTCGCCATCTCGGCCAACTGGAACGCGATGGCCTGGTGTTCGGCGATCGGCTTGCCGAAGGTCTGCCGCTGCTGGGCGTAGCGCACCGCGAGTTCGAAGGCGCGGATGCCGATGCCGCACGCGCGCGCCGACACGTTGACCCGGCCGACTTCGATGCCGTCCATCATCTGGAAGAAGCCCTGGCCGGGCGTGCCGCCGAGGATGTCGTCGGCGCTCGCCCGGTAGCCGTCGAAGATCAGCTCGGTGGTGTCGATGCCCTTGTAGCCCAGCTTGTCGATCTTGCCGGGAATCACCAGGCCGGGCACGACCTCGCCGAAGCCCGTTGGCTTTTCGACGAGGAATGCGGTGAGGTTGCGGTGCGGCTTGTCCGCACCTTCGTCGGTGCGCACCAGCACCGCGATCAGGGTCGAGCTGCCTCCATTGGTCAGCCACATCTTCTGGCCGTTGATGGTGTAGCCACCGCCCGCGTCGCGTTGGGCCCGGGTACGGATGGCGGCGACGTCGGAGCCGAGCTCGGGTTCGGACATCGAAAACGCGCCGCGCGACTCGCCGGTCGCCATGCGCGGCAGGAACCGTTGCCTCTGGGCGTCGGTGCCGTGCTGGCGCAGCATGTAGGCCACGATGAAGTGCGTGTTGAGCACCCCGGACACGCTCATCCAGCCGCGGGCCAACTCCTCGACGCACAGCGCGTAGGTCAGCAGCGACTCCCCCAGCCCGCCGTATTCCTCGGGAATCATCAGCCCGAACAGGCCCATCTCGCGCATCTGATCGACGATGGCCTGCGGGTAGGCATCGTCGCGCTCGAGCTGCGGCGCGTTGGGAATGACTTCCTTCTCGACGAATTGGCGTACCGTGGCGACGATTTCGGTCTGGAACTCGGTGAGACCGAGGGTTTGGGCGAGTCTGGTCATGCGCTTTCCGTCCCTATCGTTTTGGCGCTCGTCAGGCGCGCGATGTCCGCGGTCGTCAACCCCAAACACTCGGCGAGCACCTCGGCGGTGTCCTGTCCCAGCGCGGGGGCCGCCGCGCTCACGGGATGGGTGCCCTCGAACGCCACCGGCAGGCCGGGGGCGAGGTACTCCCCGACGCCCGGTTGGTGCAGCCGGCAAAACAGCGGGTTGGCCGTCACCTTGGCGCCGGCGGCGGCCTCGGCGAAGGTGCGGTACCGCTCGAACAAAACCGTGGTCCCCGACAGCGCGGCGGAGACCTCGTCGGCCGTGTGATCGGAGAACCAGGTCGCGAACAGCCCGGAGAGGGCGTCCCGGTAGCGATAGCGGTCGCCCTCCGCGCCGAAGTCCACGCCCAGCGCCTCCTCGAGCGCCGACACTGCGGCAGCCGTGCCGGTCACCGCCACGAGGTCGCGAAAGTGCCTGCGCGTCAAGGCGACCACCATGAAGCCGACCCCGTCGCGGGTGGTGAAGTCCTGCCCGTACTGGCCGTAGATGGCGTTGCCGAGCCGTTGGCGCTGTGTCCCGTTGACCTGTGGTTCGGTCAGCAACCCGAGGTTGCCGGCCGTGGCCAGCGCGACGTCCTCCAGCGCCAGGCTGATGCGCGCGCCCGCCCCACTGTGGTCGCGGCGCCGAACCGCGGTGACGACGGCCAGCGCGGCGTACAGGCCGCAGCACACGTCCCAGGCCGGCAGCACGTGGTTGATCGGGCCGGCGTGCTCGGCCGGGCCGGTGACGAGCGGGTACCCGATGCCCGCGTTGACGGTGTAGTCCACCGCGGTGGACCCGTCGCCGCGTCCGAGCAGCTGGACGTGGATGACGTCGGGACGCTTGGCGGCCAACACGTCGTGGCCGAGCCAGGACAACCCGGCGGCGTTGGTGACCACGATGCCGTCGCCCTCGACGATCAGCCGCTGGACCAGCTCCTGGCCCTCGGCCGAGCGCAGATCGATGGCGGCCGAACGCTTTCCCTTGTTCAGTCCGGTCCAGTAGATCGACGTGCCGGCGGCGGACAGCGGCCAGCGCTCGAGGTCGGAGGCGCCGCCGATCGGGTCGACGCGGATCACCTGCGCGCCAAGCTGACCCAGCGTCATCCCGCACAGCGGTGCGGCGACGAAGCTGGACACCTCCACGATGGTGAGGCCGCTCAGCGGAGCGCTCACGACGGGGCGACCCGCTCGAAGACCGCGGCCAGGCCCTGGCCCCCGCCGATGCACATGGTCTCCAACCCGTAGCGGGCCTGGCGGCGGTTGAGTTCGCGCGCCAGGGTCGCCAGCATCCGGCCGCCGGTCGCGCCGACGGGGTGGCCCAGCGAAATTCCGGACCCGTGCACATTGGTCCGATCGTGGTCGGCGGCGCCGAAATTCCATTCGCGCATCACCGCAAGCGCCTGCGCGGCAAACGCCTCGTTGAGCTCGATCACGTCGATGTCGGACAGCCGCAGGCCCGCCTTGGCCAAGGCGACCTCGGTGGCCGGCACCGGGCCGATGCCCATGATGTTGGGCGCCACGCCCGCCGACCCCCACGACACCAGGCGGACCAGCGGCGTCAGGCCGCATTCGGCCGCCTTCTCCGGCGTGGTCACGACACACATCGACGCCGCATCGTTCTGCCCGCTGGCGTTGCCGGCCGTCACCGTCGCCTCCGGATCCTCGGCCAGCAGAACGGGTTTGAGCTTGCCCAACGACTCCACCGAGGTGTCGGCGCGCGGATGCTCGTCGGTGTCGATCAATTCTTCACCCTGGCGGGTGCGGACGGAGACCGCAATGATCTCCTCGGCCATGATGCCGTCCTTCTGGGCGGCCACCGCGCGCTGGTGCGAGCGCACCGCGAGCTCGTCTTGCTCCTGGCGCGAAATGCCGTACTCGCGGCGCAGGTTTTCGGCGGTCTCCAGCATCCCGCCCGGCACCGGGTAGTGCCGGCCACCGGCCGTGGTGCGTCCCCGCGCCAGCCCGTCGTGCACCCGGATCCCGCCGCGGGCGCCGCCCCAACGCATGTCGGTCGAGTAGAAGGCGACGTTGCTCATGCTTTCGCAGCCGCCGGCGATCACGAGATCGTGGTCGCCGTTGCCCACTTGCAGGCACGCCTGGATCACCGCCTGCAGTCCCGACCCGCAGCGCCGGTCGACCTGCATCCCCGGAACCGTCACGGGCAGGCCGGAATCCAGCGCCACGACCCGCCCGATCGCCGGCGCTTCGCTGCTGGGATAGCAGTGCCCCAGGATGACGTCCTGCACAGATTCGGGCGCGATTCCGGTCCGCTCGAGTAGCCCTCTGAGGGCGGCCACGCCCAGGTCGACGGCGGTCAGCGACTTGAACATTCCGCCGTAGCGGCCGATGGGCGTGCGCACGGGCTCACAGATGACGGTCTGACGCATAGTCGTTGCTCCGCTCAGATGTGCCGGCCGCCCGTGACTTCCATCACGGTGCCGGTCATGTACGAGGACAGATCGGAGGCGAGGAACAACGCGACGGTCGCGACCTCGCTGGGCTCGCCGGCGCGGCCCATCGGGATCTCGGCCACCTTCTCGTCCCAAATGCGTTGCGGCATAGCCTCCGTCATGGCCGAGCGAATCAGGCCGGGAGCGATCGCGTTGACCCGCACCCCGAGGTAGGCAAGCTCTTTGGCCGCGGCCTTGGTCATGCCGACGATCCCGGCCTTGGCCGCCGAATAGTTGGTCTGGCCGACCATGCCGACCTTGCCCGACACCGACGACATGTTCACGATGGCGCCGCGCTTGTTTTCCCGCATGATCGCCGCCGCCAGCCGGATGCCGTTCCACGTCCCCTTAAGGTGCACGTCGATGACCTGATCGAACTGCTCTTCGGTCATCTTGCGCATTGTCGCGTCGCGGGTGATGCCGGCGTTGTTGACCATGATGTCCAGGCCGCCGAAGTGCTCGACGGCGGTCTGAATCAACGTCTCGACCTCGGCCGCCTGCGTCACGTCGCAGCGAACGGCCAGCGCCACCTGGTCGCCGCCCAGTTTGTCGGCCGCGGCCTGGGTCGCCTCGAGGTTGACGTCCCCGAGGACGACCCGCGCCCCCTCGGCGACGAATCTCTCCGCAATGGCGAAGCCCAGCCCTTGCGCACCACCTGTGACGACTGCAGTCTGACCTTCCAGCAACGACACGTTATCCCGCCTCCCTCGCTTTGCTCCCGCCATGGGGTGCCCGTCGGCGAATATCATATTTCATATAGGATCGCGCTCGGCGCCGGGTGCGCCGCGGCCAAGCGACAAACTTCGAAAGAGGAGCGCCCGCCTATGACGACTGCCGAGATTCAGGAAGTACCCGACGAGGACTTCCGGGAGATCCTCGCCCAGACCCGGCACTTCGTCCGCAGCGCCGTCGTCCCGCGCGAGCAGGAAATCCTGACCGACGATCGGGTGCCGGACGACCTGCGCGACCACGCCAAGAAGATGGGTCTGTTCGGGTATGCGATCCCCCAGCGGTGGGGCGGCCTCGGCCTGAACCTCATCCAAGACGTCGAGCTGGCAATGGAATTGGGCTACACCTCGCTCGCGGTGCGATCGATGTTCGGCACCAACAACGGCATCGCGGGACAGGTTCTGGTCGGCTTCGGCACCGACGAACAGAAGCGCCGCTGGCTGGAGTCGATGGCGTCGGGCGACGTCGTCGCCTCCTTCGCGCTGACCGAGCCCGGCGCCGGCTCGAACCCGGCCGGCCTGCGGACCAAGGCCGTTCGCGACGGTGACGAGTGGGTGATCTCTGGTGAGAAGCGCTTCATCACCAACGCGCCCGTCGCCGACCTGTTCGTGGTGTTCGCGCGCACCCGGGCGGCCGACGAGCAGGGGCCAGGGATCGCCGTCTTCCTCGTCCCCGCGGACGCCACGGGCGTCCAGGTGGGCGCCAAGGACGCGAAGATGGGCCAGGAGGGCGCCTGGACCGCCGACGTCAGCTTCAGCGACGTCCGCGTCGGGGGCGACGCGCTGATCGGCGGCAGCGAGGACATCGGCTACCGGGCCGCGATGACGTCGTTGGCGCGCGGCCGCGTGCACATCGCGGCAATCGCGGTGGGCGCCGCGCAACGCGCGCTCGATGAATCGGTGGCCTATGCAGCCACGGCGACGCAGGGCGGGACGCCGATCGGGAGCTTTCAGTTGGTGCAGGCGATGCTCGCCGACCAGCAGGCCGGGGTGCTGGCCGGGCGCGCGCTGGTGCGCGAGGCCGCGCGCCTGTGGGTCAGCAACGAAGACCGCCGGATCGCGCCGTCGGCGGCCAAGCTGTTCTGCACCGAAATGGCCGGCAAGGTGGCCGATCTCGCGGTGCAGGTGCACGGCGGCAGCGGCTACATGCACGGCGTTCCCGTCGAACGCATCTATCGCGACGTGCGCCTGTTGCGGCTCTACGAGGGCACCAGCGAGATCCAGCGCCTGATCATCGGTTCGAACCTCGTCAAGGCGGCGCAGCGATGAGCGGCAGGTTGGCGGGGCGGGTGGCCCTCATCACCGGGGCGGCGCGCGGCCAGGGCCGGGCCCACGCACTTCGCATGGCCCGGGAGGGCGCCGACATCATCGCCGTCGACATCGCTGGCAAGCTCCCGTCCTGCGTGCCCTACGATTCCGCCACTCCCGACGACCTCGCCGAAACCGTCCGCCTGGTGGAACAGGAGGACCGTCGAATCTTCGCCACCCCCACCGACGTTCGCGACTTCGGTGAACTCCGCCGGGTGGTCGAGGACGGCGTCGGCGCCTTCGGACGCCTCGACATCATCGTCGCCAACGCCGGCATCTCGGCGCCGCAGGCGTGGAACGACATCACCCCCGAATCGTTCCGCGACGTCATGGAGATCAACGTGACCGGCACCTGGAACACCGTGATGGCGGGCGCCGACAAGATCATCGAAGGTGGCCGCGGCGGCTCGATCATCTTGATCAGTTCCGCGGCCGGCATGAAGTTGCAACCGTTCATGGTGCACTACACCACCAGCAAGCACGCGGTCGCCGGGATGGCGCGCGCGTTCGCCGCCGAGTTGGGCAAGCATTCGATCCGGGTCAACAGCGTGCACCCGGGTCCGGTGAACACCCCGATGGGATCCGGCGACATGATCGCGGCGATGGCCAAGGCCATGGAAACCAACCCGCAGCTGACCAACATGCTCACACCCTTCCTGCCCACCTGGGCCGCCGAGCCCGAAGACGTCGCCGACGCCGTGTGCTGGCTGGCCAGCGACGAATCGCGCAACATCACCGCCGCGCAGATCCCGGTGGACCAGGGTTCGACGCAATACTGATTCGGCCCTCGCGGGGAATAGCCAACACGGATTGGCGTTGCTAGGCGGCATGAAAGCCTTCAGCGAAACCGAACGCCAGGAGTTCCTCGCCGATACCCACGTTGGCGTCCTGTCCGTCGCCGCCGACGGCCGGCCGCCGGCCAGCGTCCCGATCTGGTACGACTACACGCCCGGGGGCGACATTCGGATCATGACGGGCGCGTCGAGCCGCAAGGCGCGGCTCATCGAGCGCGCGGGCGCGGTGACGCTCGTGGTTCAGCGCGAGGAGTTGCCGTACCAATATGTGGTGGTGGAGGGCACCGTCGTCGGGACCACAAAGCCGGCCCCGGCCGACGCGCAGGAAGCCATCGCGATCCGCTACCTCGGCGAGGAGGGCGCGCGCGCGTTCCTGCGCAGCATGGAGGGCGTCGAGGAGGTGCTGTACACCATCCGCCCGGATCGCTGGCTGTCCGCCGACTTCACCGGCGACCTCTAGCCGAGCAGCTCCAGCGTTTCGAGCTCGCGGATCGCCCGGCAGCCGCGGGTCAGCATGGCGAGCACCATGTCGTCGCCGCGCTCGGTGGCGGCGGCGAACGCGAATCCCAGCGCCGAGATCAGCGGTGCCTGCAGCACGCCGAGCCGGTAGTCACGCCAGCACGTTTCGCCGTCGTAGCCGGTGACCCCGGAAGTCGTCAGGGCTCGGTGATAGTCGGCGACGAGGCCTTCCTCAAGGCTCGCGCGCAGTTGCGGATCCAGGCTGGTCGCGGTGAAGTAGGCCAGATCCCTGGCCGGCAGGCCCACGCCGAGCGTCTGCCAGTCGACCACGCTCACCCGGGTCCGCTCGGGATCGAACAGCATGTTGTCCAGCCGATAGTCGCCGTGCAGCAGCGCGAACCGGTCATATTCGGCCAAAAGCCACGGCGCCACCAAACCCATTGCCGCCGTGAAGGTATCCCGGTCTTCGGCGCTCATCCGACCGCCCAGCTTTTCGAGCGTGATGTCGGCGCTCATCTTGGCCACCTCGCCCATGCCGTTGGCACCCGCCTCGTCCGGCCGCCCGAACGCGATTCCTTCGAAATCCAGCCAGGCCCGATCGCACCAGGTCGGGGCGTGCAGGCCGGCCAGGGCGGTAACCGCAAGGCGCGCTTCGGCTTCGCCGCAGCCCGTGAGCTGGTCGCCCTGCACCGCCGGGGCCTGATCGGCGAGCAACAGCGCGAAATCCATTGCATCCTCGGTGATCTCGCAATAGAAGCACTCCGGCGTCGGCACCTGCACCCGATCGGCCACGGACGAGTAGAACGCGCATTCGCTGCGATATCCGATGACGACCCGGTCGCGCACCGTGTCGTCCTGGGCGGGGAGCTTGATGACGAAGGTCTGCGGCAGGTCGCCGGGATCCGTCGCGTAGCTGGCCGTGACCCGGTAGGTGGCGCCGGTCTGGCCGGTGCCGATGGCAACCACATCGACGCCCGACACCGCGACGGGTGCGCGCCGTTCGCTGAGCACGCCCGACAACCATTCCGGGGTCACGTCGCCGGGGTACCGGGGAATCGACACCACCGCATCCATGAGCAGGCCTCCAGCGCTCGGACAGTCAATTGACCGATCAACTGTAAGGCATACGGCAAGAGCCGCGGTCAACCGCCGTGATCGACCGCGATGTGCCACTCGGCGGCCTCGCGCTGCTGGCGCCAGAATTCCTCGAAACGTCCGCCCGCGGAAAGCAGTTCGTCCACCGTGCCGTCCTCGATAATGCGGCCGTCGTCCACGAAGAGCACCCGGTCGGCGTGGCGAATGCTCGCCAAGCGGTGCGCGACGATAACCCGGGTGCGCGCCTGCCGATCGGCGCTGAGCGCGTCGACCACCGCGGCCTCGTTTTCGGTGTCCAGGGCGCTGGTCGCCTCGTCGACCAGCAGCAACGGCGCGTCCTTGAGCAGGGCACGCGCGATGCTCACACGTTGCCGCTCTCCGCCGGACAGCGCCGACCCGGCCTCGCCGACGACCGTGTCCGCCCCGTCGGGCAGCCGGCCGGTGAGTTCGTCGACCCGCGCCAGGGCGACGGCGCGTGCGAACTGCTCGTCTCCGGCGGCCGGGTTTCCGGCGAGGACGTTCTCGCGGATCGTGCCGTGGAACAGGTACGGATGTTGGAACACGACGCTGCTGGTCGCGCGCCGGGTCTCAGCGTCCAGCGTCGCCGCGTCGACACCGTCGATGAGCACGCGGCCCCGGGTTGGCTCGTGCAGGCCGGCGATCAGCGCCAGGATGGTGCTCTTGCCCGATCCGGACGGGCCGACGATTGCCGTCGTGGTGCCCGGCCGCAGCGAGAAGCTGAGCCCGTCGAGGGCCGGCGCGCTCGCCCCGTCATAGCCGAAGGTGACGTCGTCGAACTCGATTTGCGCGGCCGCGGCGAGCCCGGACAGCGTTGCGGCTCCGGCCTGCAGGACGGGCGCGCTGAGCACGGACCGGATGCGGTCCAGGGTGGCGCGGGTGCTCTCGAGCGCGGGGGCCAGCTCGCTGAGGGTGGTGAACGGCTCGAGGTAGCGGGCGATCACGACGATCAGCGCGACGGCCTCCGGCACGCTCAGGGTCCCGCTCAGCGCCAGCACCGTCGTCGTGCCCGCCAGCAGGATGAGGGCCAACTGGCTCGCGGCGCTG
>NZ_LZKE01000198.1:0-607 GCF_001672675.1 Mycobacterium sp. E2327 | reverse complement strand
CGTTGCCGCCGTTCCCGGGGTTGCCGGCGATCACGCTGCCCAACCTGGGCGCGGACATCAGCGCGGCCTTGAACGCGGCGTTGAATTTGACGCTGCCGGGGCTGCCGCCGATCAACTTGACGCTGCCGGGGTTGCCGAGCTTCACGTTGCCGCCGTTCCCGGGGTTGCCGCCGATCACGCTGCCCAACATCGGCGCGGACATCAACGCCGCGTTGAACGCGGTGTTGTCCGGGGCGTTGACGTTGCCGCCGATCAACCTGTCGTTGCCGGGCCTGCCGTCCTTCACGTTGCCGCCGTTCCCGGGGTTGCCGGCGATCACGCTGCCCAACCTGGGCGCGGACATCAGCGCGGCCTTGAACGCGATGTTGAATTTGACGCTGCCGGGGCTGCCGCCGATCAACCTGTCGCTGCCGGGCCTGCCGTCCTTCACGTTGCCGCCGTTCCCGGGGTTGCCGGCGATCACGCTGCCCAACATCGGCGCGGACATCAACGCGGCCTTGAACGCGGTGTTGAATTTGACGCTGCCGCTGCCGCCGATCAACCTGTCGCTGCCGGGCCTGCCGTCCTTCACGTTGCCGCCGTTCCCGGGGTTGCCGGCGATCACGCT
>NZ_LZKE01000197.1:0-3426 GCF_001672675.1 Mycobacterium sp. E2327 | reverse complement strand
GCTGCCGAACGGCCCCATCCCGCTCCAGATCGGCTGGTCGCTGCTCGGCGCGGCGACGGTTAAGGAAAGCGCGCTGGCATGACTATCGCAGTGGTGGTGGGGGGCGGGCCCAACGGGCTCGCCGCCGCCATCTGCCTGGCCGCCGAGGGCGTGCAGGTCACCGTGCTCGAGGCCGCCGACGAGGTGGGCGGCGGTGCCCGCAGCGGCGAGGCGATCATGCCGGGCCTGCTCCACGACCACTGCTCGGCGATTCACCCGATGGCCGTCGGCTCGCCGTTCCTGAGCCGTTTCGAGTTGGAGCGGTACGGCCTGACATGGCGGTGGCCCGCAATCGATTGCGTGCACCCCCTCGACGGTGGCGGCGCCGGCGTCCTGCACCGCTCGGTGGCGCGGACCGCGGCCGGTCTCGGACGCGACGGATCGCGCTGGCGGCTCGCGTTCGGCTATTCGGCCGCCCGCTTCGACGCGTTGAGCGATGACATCATGCGGCCGCTGCTGCGGCCGCCTCATCATCCGTTGATGCTGGCCCGGTTCGGCGCGCCAACCGTGCTTCCGGGGTCCACGTTCGCCCGCTTCTTCCGCACCGACGAAGGGCGGGCGCTGTTCGGAGGCGTTGCCGCCCATGCCTTCAGGCCGCTGCACTACCCGATGACCTCGGCTATCGGGATGGGCATCCTGGCCGCCGGTCACCGGTACGGCTGGGCGGTCGCCGAAGGGGGGTCCCAGGCGATCACCAACGCGATGGTGGCCCTGCTGACCGACTTGGGCGGCAAGATCGAGACCGGTGTCCGGGTCCAGGCGGCGTCGGAGCTGCCGCCGGCGGACGTCACGATGTTCGACCTGGCACCGGAGGCGGTGGCGGGAATTTTGGGCGACCGGCTTCCCCGTCGAGTCTCCCGCGCCTTCACCAAGTTTCGCCGCGGGCCGGGCGCGTTCAAGGTCGACTTCGCCGTCGAGGGCGGGGTGCCATGGACGAACCCCGATGCGCGCCGCGCGGGCACCGTTCACCTGGCCGGCACCTACGCCGAACTGGCGGCGACCGAGCGGGACATCCACGCCGGGCGCATGCCCGAGCGGCCGTTCGTGTTGGTGGGCCAGCAATACCTGGCGGATCCGCAACGCTCGGTGGGCAATACGCATCCCGTGTGGAGCTACGCCCACGTGCCCAACGGCTATGCCGGCGACGCGACCGAGGCGATCATCGCCCAGATCGAGCGCTTCGCACCCGGCTTCCGGGAGCGCATCGTCGGCCAAGCGGTGCGCTCGACGACGCAGATGGCGTCCTACAACGCAAACTATGCCGGTGGCGACATCATGACCGGGGCCAAGGACATTCGCCAGTTGGCGTTTGGCCCGCGGATCACTTTGTCTCCGTATGCGGTTGGCGTGCCCGGCATGTACATCTGCTCGGCCGCCACCCCACCGGGGCCCGGTGCGCACGGAATGTGCGGCGCCAATGCCGCGGCGCAGGCGCTCGGCTACCTGCGCAGCGTCGGCTGATCGCCGCCCCGTCGGGCAATCTGTCCCCGGGCGACAAACGCGGCGGCATTCTTCGTCGACTCGCGACGATGGAATCGAGGGGCCGAGTCCTTAACGTCGTCAAGACGTTTCATTCCTCTCCCAACGAAGGGATCTCTCCATGGCATCGCCCGGCAACTCGGATTTCGAGCTGTTCAAGCTTCCCGACGAGCACGCCGAGCTGCGCGTCGCCCTGAGGGACATCTGCGAGGCGGAGATCGCGCCGTATGCGGCCGACGTCGACGAGCACGCGCGTTTCCCCGAGGAGGCGCTCAAAGTCCTGAACGACACCGGCTTTTCGGCGGTCCACGTCCCGGAGGCGTACGGCGGGCCGGGCGCCGACTCCGTCGCCACCTGCATCGTGATCGAAGAGGTTGCCCGCGTGTGCGTCTCGTCGTCGCTGATCCCCGGCGTCAACAAGCTCGGCACCATCGGCCTCATCCTGAACGGATCGGAGGAACTGAAGCAGCAGGTGCTGCCGACGCTGGCATCGGGCGACGCGATGGCGTCGTACGCGCTTTCCGAGCGGGAGGCCGGCAGCGACCCTGCGTCGATGCGCACCCGTGCGCGCGCCGCCGGCGACGACTGGGTGCTCAACGGCACCAAGTGCTGGATTACCAACGGCGGCAAGTCAACCTGGTACACCGTCATGGCGGTAACCGACCCGGACAAGGGCGCGAACGGGATCTCGGCGTTCGTCGTGCACAAGGACGATCCCGGCTTCACCGTCGGCCCTTCCGAACGAAAGATGGGCATCAAGGGCTCACCGACCACCGAACTCTATTTCGAGGACTGCCGCATCCCGGGTGACCGGATCATCGGCGAGCCCGGCACCGGCCTGAAGACCGCGTTCGCCAGCCTCGACCACACGCGGCCGACGATCGGTGCGCAGGCCGTCGGTATCGCCCAGGGCGCCCTCGATGCCGCCATCGCGTACACGAAGGAGCGCAAGCAGTTTCGCCGCGCGGTCAGCGACTTCCAGGGCGTGCAGTTCATGCTCGCGGACATGGCCATGCGGGTGGAAGCCGCGCGGCTGCTGGTCTACACGGCCGCCGCGCGGGCGGAACGCGGCGAAAAGGGTTTGGGATTCATCTCATCGGCCGCCAAATGCTTCGCCTCCGACGTCGCCATGGAAGTCACGACCAACGCCGTGCAACTGTTCGGCGGCGCGGGCTACACCCGCGATTTCCCGGTCGAGCGGATGATGCGCGACGCCAAGATCACCCAGATCTACGAGGGCACCAACCAGATTCAGCGCGTCGTCATGGCGCGCGCGTTGCTGGCGTGACGCGTCATTGGGCCGGCCCTTGCGCTACTGTAGTCGATTGACTACAGTAGCGCAATACGATGCCATATGAAGCATCACAGGAGGATTCGATGGGTAGTTTCGTCAATGCGGCCGCCAAGATGGTCGCCGCGGGCGTGCTGGCTTTCGGCGGTTTGATGACGGTCGGCGCCGGCGTGGGCCACGCTGACACCATCCAGACCGAGGGCAGCTATCCGACCCGCGAGGCCTGCCAGGACGCCGGCCCGGGCGTGAAGGCCTCGACGCCGGGGAACTGGAACAACTTCTGGTGCGTCCCGGACCACACGGCCGCCGGCCAGTGGCGCTTGGTGCTCAGCAACTGAAATCGGAGTCAATACGTGTAGAAGCCCTCGCCGGTCTTAAGGCCGAGCTTGCCGGCATCGACGTAGGACTGCAGTAACTCGCGCACGTGCTTCGGTAGGTGCGGAAACTCTTGGGCGTAATGGTTTTCGATGTCGAGCACCACGTCGAGCCCCACCAGGTCCATCATCTGGAACGGCCCGGCGGGCACGCCCCAGTTGACCCGAAACATGCCGTCGACGTCCTCCGGGCGGGCCACGCCCTCGGCGACCACGGCCAGCGACTCGCGCTTGATGGCCGCC
>NZ_LZKE01000196.1:0-55394 GCF_001672675.1 Mycobacterium sp. E2327 | reverse complement strand
CGTCGCCGACGAACGCCGGCTTGAGCGCGGCCAGTTTCTCGACGGTGGTGCCGCGGCGCACCCCCTCGTCGGCGACGGCGTCATCCATGCGGGCAATTCCTCGCAGATCTCCGACGGGGCGGCGGCGCTGCTGGTGACCACGGCGGAGATGGCCGTCGAGCTGGGGTTGACGCCGCTGCTGCGCTATCGGGCCGGCGCCGTCACGGGGGCCGACCCGGTCCTCATGCTCACCGGGCCCATCCCGGCGACCGAGAAGGTGCTGACCAAGGCCGGCGTCTCGCTGGCGGACGTGGGGGTCTTCGAAGTCAACGAGGCGTTCGCACCGGTCCCGCTGGCGTGGCTGGCGGAAACCGGAGCGGACCCGAGCCGACTGAACCCGCTGGGCGGAGCCATCGCACTCGGGCACCCGCTGGGCGCCTCCGGCGCGGTGCTGATGACTCGGATGGCCCACCACATGCGCGATCACGGCATCCGATACGGCCTGCAGACGATGTGCGAGGGCGGCGGCACGGCCAACGCCACCCTGGTCGAGCTGGTCTCGTAACACTCGCCGAAGAACGACCCCGATGAGACGCTTGTCACAGCCGGGAAACCAACCTACTGTGTGTTCAGTAGGTTATTACAACGGCTGGCCGAGAGGGAGCCCGGTGCCCGTCGCGCGGCGATACGACACGCTTCTCGCCAAGGGCGAGGACCGCAAGCAGCGGATCCTCGACGTGGCGCAACGCCTGCTCTTGCGCAACGGCTGGCGCAACACCACGCTCGCCCAGATCGCCGGCGAGGCCGGGGTCACCCCCGCGGGCCTGCTGCACCACTTCGAATCCAAAGAGCAGCTGCTGCACGCCGTGCTGGACGCGCGCGACCAGGACGACGCCACCCACGCCGACCGCGCCGGGGATCTGCTCGCAGAGATTGCCAGGGTCGCCGATCGCTTCGATCGGGCGCCCGAGATGGTGGGCACGTTCACCGTGCTGCTGGTCGAAAACATCCTCCCCGACGCCCCGCTGCACGACCGCATGCTGGATCGGCAGCGGCAGGCGATCGACATCGTCGCCGAGCTCATCCGGCTCGGCCAGGCGGACGGCCGATATCGCACCGACATCGACCCCGCCGTCAAGGCAATCGAGATTCTCGCCTTCGTCCACGGAATGGAAACAATATGGTTGCTCGACCCTTCGATACCGCTGACCGACGCCTTCAAGGAGTACGCGGAGGCGCTGGCGCGGGACTTCGCGCCGCCGAAGACGAGCGAGCAAACATGAGGTACCGGCTCGACGTCGTCGCCAGCAGCGTCGCCGACGTGGTCAGGTTCGCCGGCGGCTGGCTCTTCGACCGCTCGATGGCCGGGTGGGATGTCACCGTCCTGCTGACCGACCTGGCCGATTGCCCCGACGTTCGGCCGCTGCAGATCGTCGGCGCCCGGACGCTCGACCTCGAGGAGGCCCTGGCCACGGTGGAAACGCGGCCACACCCCCAGGCGCTGGCGGCCGCGGCCGACCTGTTCGGATGCGACTCGCGCGTGCGCCAGGGCGTGCTGCAGGCCCTTGACCACGGCGCCACCGAGGTCACGCTGTGGGGCGAGATCTGGCCGGCCGAGCTGGACGACAGCGTCGGCCTGGTGCAGCACCGGCTGAGCATGGCGGCGAAGATCTTCAAGGGCCAAGCCCTGGCGGCGGCCGGGACGGGCGACGGGGTACCGCATGGCCCGATCGGTTACCTCGAAACCTTTCGCAGCGGGCTGCTGGCGTGGCCGTCGGTGGCCGCCGACCTGGTTCCCGCCGGCTAGTCACCGCTTCCAAACTCGCCAGCCGTCGTTTGACGACGACTTGGCCATATGGAAATGTAATACTCATCTCTGAGAGGCTCATTCTCACTGCTGAGATTCGAACGGAGCAACACGGTGAACGACTTCACCAAAATGGATTTCTTCCGCGGCAAAGAGCTCATCGCGGACCCGTACCCCTACTACGAGGCGTTGCGGCAGCAGTGCCCGGTGACCCGGGAGGAGCACCACGGCGTCACCATGGTGACCGGCTGGGACGAGGCCTGCGCGGTGCTCAACGACGCCGCGAGGTGGTCCTCGTGCATCTCGGTGACCGGACCGTTTCCCGGTTTTCCGGTCAGCCTCGAGGGGCTGGGAGACAGCGACATCACCGAGCTGATCGAGCAGCACCGCGACGAGCTGCCGTTCAGCGACCAGTTGCCCACGCTGGATCCACCGACCCACACCAACCACCGCTCGCTGCTGATGCGGCTGATCACCCCGAAGCGCCTCAAGGAGAACGAGGACGCCATGTGGGCGCTCGCCGACCAGGCGCTCGACGATTTCCTGGCGCCAGGCCGCGGCGACTGGATCAAGGGCTTCGCCGGCCCGTTCACGCTGCTGGTGATCGCCGACCTGTTGGGCGTGCCGATGGAGGACCGGGACAAGTTCGTCAAGGGCATCGCCGAGCATGCGGGTGGCGGCGTCGGGGGCACCGGTAAGGAGTCGCTGGCGCACAGCCCGCTGGAATTCCTCTACGGCCTGTTCTCCGACTATGTCCGCGACCGCCGTCGCGAGCCCCGGGACGACGTGCTGACCGGCCTCGCGACCGCCACCTTCCCCGACGGCTCGATCCCCGACGTCGAAGACGTCGCCCGTGTCGCCAGCAACGTCTTTTCGGCGGGCCAGGAGACCACCGTGCGGCTGCTCGGCGCCGCGCTGCAGACAATCGGGGAGCGCCCCGACATCCAGGCGCAGCTGCGCAGGGACCGCAGCCTGATCCCCAACTTCATCGAAGAGTCACTTCGCCACGAAAGCCCGGTCAAGGGCGACTTCCGGTTGAACCGGGTGCCCGTAAACGTCGGCGGCGTCGATTTACCGGCGGGCACCACCGTGATGATCGTGCAGGCGGCCGCCAACCGCGATCCGCGCCGGTTCGAGGACCCGACCACTTTCGATCCGGCACGCAAAAACGCCCGCCAGCACATCTCGTTCGGGCGGGGGATCCACAGCTGCCCCGGCGCGCCGCTGGCGCGGGCCGAGACCCGGGTGGCGATCGAGCGACTGCTCGACCGGACATCCGACATCAGGATCGACGAGAGCATGCACGGCCCGGCGAATGACCGCCGCTACCAATATGTTCCGACGTACATCCTGCGCGGCCTGACCGAACTGCACCTGGAGTTCACGCCCGCATGAAGGTTTCGGTCGACGACCAACGTTGTCGCGGTCACGGCGTGTGCGTCACGTTGTGCCCCGAGGTGTTCGCCCTGACCGACGACGGTTACGCGGAGTCGATAACGTCCGAGGTTCCAACGCAATTCGAGGCCGCCACCAGAGAGGCCATCGACTGCTGCCCCGAGCAGGCGATCAGCGAGACGCAGGGAGATTCGAGTGGCTAACGGGCCGAAAGGGTACGTCATTCTGACCGAGGCCATCAAGGATCCGGAGGGCATGAAGGCCTACGGCCGGGCCGCGGGAGCGGCGATGGGCGGGGTCAACATACTGGCGGTGGACACCGCACCCACAGTCATCGAGGGCACCTGGCATGGCCACCAGACCGTCGTGCTGGAATTCGAATCGGTGGACGCGGCCCGGGCGTGGTACGAGTCCGAGGCCTACCAAAAGGCGGCGCGGCTACGCCAAGCGGCGGCCGACTGCAACGCGGTCATCCTCTCCGGATTCGGCTAGCCCTCCACGATCGAGATCGCCTGCCGGGGGCATTGACGGACGGCCTCGCGCACGTCCGATTCGATCTCCGGGGTGACCTCCTCTTGCAGCACGGTCAGCATGTCGTCTTCACCGAGGTGGAAGATCTCGGGGTTGATGCCCATGCAGACGCCGTTGCTTTCGCAAAGCCCCCAGTCGACTTCGATCTTCTTCGTCATCGCGATTCCCCTTACCGAAGTATCTTGACGGGTACATTCTTCCAGCCGGCGACGTTCTGCATGTTCACCCGCTTGCACCCGGCCCAGTCCACCTCGTAGCGCGGCATGAAGTCCAGCAGCCGCTCCAGCGCGAGCCTGCTCTCCAGGCGCGCCAGCGCCGCGCCGAGGCAGCTGTGAATCCCGTATCCGAGACCCAGGTGTTGCGCCTCGGTCTGGTTGCGCTCGATGTCGAACGTCTCGGCGTCGGTGAAGGCCTCCGGATCGCGGTTCGCGGCGGCGCCGCAGAGGAACACCGGTTTGCCCGCCGGGATCACGCCGCCGCTGACGTGCGCCTCCTTCAGGGTGTAGCGGACGTTGTATTGCACCGGCCCCTCGTAGCGCAACAGCTCTTCCACCGCACCCGGGATCTTGCTGCGGTCGTCCTGCAGCATCTGCCACTGGTCGGGATGATGGGCGAAGATCACCGCCGCGTTTCCGAGTAACTTGGTGACGGTCTCGGCGCCGGCGCCTCCCAAAAGGGTTGCGAAGCCGGTGATTTCGATGTCGTCGAGCTTGCGCGGCTTACCGTCCTCGCCGGGGATTTCGGCCGCGATCAGCCGGCTGATCATGTCGTCCTGCGGTTCGGCGCGCCGCTCCTGGATCAGGCCGAAGTAGTACATCGCGGTATCGATGTTCGCTTGCATCCCAGCTTCGCTGATCTCGATCTGCCCGGGTTCGTGATGCAGGCTGGTGTCGATCCAGTGGCGCACCTGTTGACGGTATTCCTCTGGAACGCCGGCCATCCGGGTGATGACTTCCACCGGGAACGGCCCGGAGAAGTCCTGCACGACATCGAAATTGTCGGGGTCTGCGGCGCCCAGGTATTTCTCGATCACCTCGGTGATCGTTTCGACCTGCGATTGAATGGCCCGCGGGGTGAACGCCTTGTTGAGGAGGCTGCGCATGTGGCGGTGCTCCGGCGGGTCCATGAAGATGATCGACTTCTGTTCGGGGGAGATCCCTCGCCGCACCATCGCGAGGTCGCAGCCGCGCGCGGAGGAATACGTCTCGAAGTCCTTGAACGCGGCCGCGACGTCGACGTGCCGGGTCAGCGCGTAGAAGTCCTCTTTTTCGTCGTAGTACAGCGGCGCGTCCTCGCGCATCCGTCGATAGATGTCGAACGGATTGTTGAAGAACTCCTCGGAGAACGGATCGAACACGACCTTCGGCTTGGTCACTGCATGCTCCTCATCGGCGGGCTGAACCGTTACAGCGGATTGCCTGACTGTAACGCTAACGGTAGCGCTTTCGTGACGCAGCGAAAAGACCAAAACACCACCAGGTCAGACCTTCCCGCCAACCCCGCCGACTTTGATCAATTGCTCCAGCGCGCCCAGGTCACCGCCCAGTCCCGCCGCGACGTCACGCACGACCGCAACATCCTTGGCCACGAATTGGCCCGCTACCTCGATGAACGAGCCGAGAGAGCCCCGGGCGGCGACGATGTCCAGCACCCGGCTGGTGGCGCTGCCCTGGGGAAGGGCTTCCAGCAGCGTCGATTCCGGGACGCCCAGGCTTTCGCCCAACCGGATGGCCTCCGCGAGCAGCCCGATATGACCCGCGAACAGCGCGTTGTTGACCAGTTTCACCTTCTGGCCGGCGCCGATCGGCCCGACGTGCAGGACCGGATCGCCGTAGCAGCCCAACACGGGTCGCACTCGGTTCACCGCGGCGTCGGCGCCGCCGACGAAGAGCGTCAGCATGCCGGCGGCGATGTCGTGCGGGCCGCCGCTGACCGGGGCGTCGACCACGCCGACGTCGGCGGCGCGGGCGGCAATGGCCTCGATCGTCTCGGGGCTCGCGGTGGTATGCACCACCAGCGTGGAACCCGGCCGCATCGTGGGTAGCAGGGCGTCGTCCAGGCAGACCTGCCGCACCTGTTCGTCGGTGAACACGCAGACGACCACGACGTCGGCCCACGGACCGAGCTCACCCACCTCGCCCACCGCGCGGGCACCGAGCCACCCGAGATCGCGGTGCTGTTCGTCCGACCGGGCCAGGGCCCCGACGTCGTGACCCGCGTCGATGAGCCGGACCACCATGGGGCGTCCCATCCGGCCCACGCCGATGAAGCCGACTTTCATCGGGGGTGACCCATCTGGGCCAGGGTGGCGTCGGCCGCGTCGAGCACGGCGCCCCCGCGGGCCGCGGCCCGCTCGGCGAGTTCGACGATCAACCGGACGTCCTTCTGCAGCAGCGTCCCCGCCAGGCCGGCCAGCCGGTCTAGGCCGCCGATGCCGCCAAGGGCGTTGAGCGCGAAGCTGTTTGCGCTGCCGCGCGAGACGACTTCGACGAGGCGATCCGGCGACACGCCCAGCTCGTCGGCCAGCGCCAGGGTGGCGGCCGCGGTGCCCAGGTTGGCGGTGAACAGCAGGTTGTTGAGCAGTTTGGTGGTCTGTCCGGATCCGAGGTCGCCCAGGTGCACGACGGGGTCGGCGTAGGTTTCGAAGACCGGCCGGCAGCGCTCGACGACATCTCCGTCGCCGCCGACCATCACCAGCAGCCGGCCCTCCGCGGCCGCCGGACCGCCGCCGCTGACCGGCGCATCGATGATCGAAACCCCATGAGCCTCGGCCTGTTTGGCGAGCTCGCGGCAGGTGTCCGGATGGACGGTGCTGTGCACCGCGATGACGCTGCCCGGTGTCATGGCCGCCAGCAGGCCGTCCTCGCCGCCGGTGAGTTCCTCGATGTCGGCGTCGCCGACGACGCACAGGCAGACGAGATCGCTAGCCGCGGCCAGATCGGCCGGCGTCGGGGCGATCTTGGCGGGGGTGTCGGCGAACGGGTCCAGCGACGCGGGCCTGCGCGCCCATAGCGTCGTCTCGTAGCCGCCCTCGATGATCCGGCGTGCCATGGGGCCGCCCTGACTGCCTAATCCGATGAACCCAACCCGCATCAACCGGCCTCCAAATCGGCTTCCGAATCCGTTGACCCCTCACCCGCGCATTCCGCCACGAACGCAAGGACTTTCGCGTGGTAGTCGGGGGCGGTGTGGCCGAGGCTGATGTTGTGTCCGGCGCCAGATTGACGATGTACGACGAACCGCGGCGCCGCGGAGAACAGCGCACTGATCTGGGTCACCGCCGCGTCATCGGCCTGCCAGACCTTTTCGTGCTCGGCGATGCTGAAGTGCACGGGGACGCGCACGGCGGGCGCCAGGTCCGGGAAGGTCTGCCGTGCCCAATCGGAGACCATTTGGTCCTCGTAGGCCGGCGCCGAGGGGGAAACCGTTGCGCCGCCGAGGACCTCGGGCGGATACAGCTCCGCGGGGCTCCACAGCAGATCGCGCATGCCCGGCGGGCGGCATTCGCGGGTGGCGGTTTTCAATATTTCCTTGGCCGCGGGGTGGTAGTGCCGACCGGTGCCGGCCAGTTCGATGCCGAGCAGCTCGGCGCCGCGCGCGTCAGCGGCCATCCGCATCGTCAATTCGCAGCCGCCGGAATGGCCCCACACGAATACGCCTGCGCCACGAGGTCGTTCGCCGAGGATGCGCTCCACCGCCCCGTAGGCGAGGTTGACGCGCTGCTCGCCGGAAGCCATCGCCTCGGGATACGGCGCGGAGCTGCCGTAGCCCGGGCGATCGAGGGCCACCACGGTGAATCCGGCCGCGGCGCCCGTGCGCAACAACGAATATGACGGGTGGCCCGGGCAGTCGAAATACAGCGCGGTGGTGCCTCCGCCGTGGATGGCGACGATCACCGCCGTGGGCGCTTCGCCATCGCTGGCTTCGGCGACCAGCGCCGACATCGGCACGCCGTCGACGATCACCAGCCGCGGACGGACGCTCGTCATGTGTCGGCCCGCAGTAAAAGCACGCCGCTGGGGGTGAGGCCGCCGCTGCTGACCACGCCGACGCGGGCGTCGGCCACTTGCCGGTCACCGGCCTCGCCGCGCAGCTGGCTGACCGCTTCGTGCAGCAGGCCCATGCCGTGGGTGCGGCCGTGCGACAGCTGGCCGCCGTGCGTGTTGAGCGGCAATTGCCCGTCGCGCGCGATGTTCTTGCGGCCGTCCAGAAATTCCTTGGCCTCGCCGATGCCGCAGAATCCCAGTGCCTCGATCCAGGACAGGCAGTTGAAGGAAAACCCGTCGTAGAGTTCGGCGACGTCGACATCGGTGGGCCGCAACGAGGTGCGGGTCCACACGTGCGCCGCCTGGCCCAGCACCTGTGGCTCGTGCGTCAAAGTGCTTTGGTCCCAATCGAGTCGCTCGACGATCTGGGTGCCGACGGCCTCCACCAGCACGGGCGGCTTGGCCAGGTCGCGCGCCGCGTCGACGGCCGACACGATGACGGCGATCGCGCCGTCGCACGGCACGTCGCAGTCGTACAGCCCGAACGGCGTGGTGATGGGACGCGCGCCCAGATAGTCGTCCATCGTCATCGGGGTGCGGTAGATGGCGGTCGGGTTGAGTTCGGCGTTGGCGCGCTGGTTCAGGGCGATCCAGCCCAGCGTCTCTTTCGTGGTGCCGTAACGGTGGAAGTGGCGCTGCGCGTTCATCGCCAGTGTGTGGGCGGCCGAGGTGGCGCCGAATGGCATCTGCCACCCCGACATTCGGCCCATCGAGGGTGCGATTTTGCCCTGCTTCATCAGCTCGCCGTGGGTGGCTTCCCACAGCGTCCGGAAGCACAGCACATGCCGGGCCAGGCCGCAGGCGACGCCAAGCATCGCGGCGATCACCGAGCCGCCCGGGCCGAACGTCTCCATGGCGCCGTTGTGCCACGTCGGCCGGATGCCCAGCGCGGCCTCCAGGGTGGTGACGCCGCCCTCGCCGAATCCGCCTACATTGATCGCGCCGGGGTAGGTCGACAGGCCGTCGATGTCGGCGAACGTCAGCCCGGCGTCGGCGATCGCCGCCTCACAGGCCTGGACGGTGAGCGACAGCGGCAGCTGCATCAGCCGGCGCCCGATCGGTGACATGCCGATCCCGGTGAGCGCGACCTTGTCTTCGAACTTCTCCGGGGTGAGCATGGGGCGCACGTGCTCGCCGAAGCGCTCGGGCGCGATCTCGTCGGACGGCAGGGCCGCGGGTGGGGCGTCGGGAATCGGCCGAAACAGCGGAAACCACACGTCCTCGACCTGCTCGAAGACCACCTCCACCTGTTGCCCGAGCTCCAGCCGCTCGAAATCGCACTCGACGATGTTGGTGGTCAGCCGCACGCGCGGGTCCTCGGCGATCGCCACCTGCGCGACGACGTAGGGCGCCGGCAGCCCCGGCAGGCTGAACCGCTCGTTGACGGTGAACCCGGCGAGCGTCGCCCGGCCGGAAACGGCCCGCACGCCCATATTCCGGGACCGGCAGTACCGGCACACCGGCGCCGGCGGATGGATCAGCGCGTCGCAGCTCTGGCATTCCTGTAGCCGCAGGGTGCCGTCGGCGCCCGAAGTCCAAAAGAACTCGTTGTCCTGCGTGATCAGGGGCAGCGGGCGTCCGGTCAACGCGTGAAACCCCATTCGGCTTCGTTCG
The DNA here is from genome assembly GCF_001672675.1 of Mycobacterium sp. E2327. Lineage (NCBI taxonomy): Bacteria > Bacillati > Actinomycetota > Actinomycetes > Mycobacteriales > Mycobacteriaceae > Mycobacterium > Mycobacterium sp. E2327. The sequence continues at coordinate 46,022 of NZ_LZKE01000196.1, read as the reverse complement.
CCTCGGTGTTGACGTGCGCGGCCGGGTCGTCGTCCGTGCTCGGCGGTGGCGGCACGTCGTCCGGTCGGCGTTCGTCCATTTCCATGATCGCGTGCACCGGGCAGTCCATCAGGGCACGCATGACCGCGTCGCGGTCGGCCTCGGGCACGGTGCCGTCGCCGATCAGGCACGCGTATCCCCAGTCGTCGAGCGAGAAGTACGCGGGCGCGTGCTTGGCGCAGATGCCGAAGCCGTCGCAGAGGGTGCGGTCCAGGTGGATTCTCATGCCCTCGCTCACGCGTAGACCACCGCCTCCACCTCGTAGGGTCGCCCGGCGCTAAAGGCGTTGGCGCGGCACGGTTCACACGACTTGCCGAGATGCTGGGCCACCGCTTGCGGGAACTGGTCGAGCATGCTGGCGGCCACGTTGGTCGCGGCGTCCAGCGTGGCGCAGGCTCCGCGCCCGCGCAGCGTCACCGACCAGTGGCGCAGCCGATCCAGGTCCTCGGGGGTGGCGGCGCCGTCGCGGAGCGCCTCGGCGGCGGCGGCCATCGCGGCGGTGCCGTTGAAGCATGAACCGCATTGGCCCGCGTTCTCGCGGTCGAAGTAGGCCAGCACCGACGCGGCGACCGCCACCGGGCAGTCGTCGGCGAGAACCGCGATTGCACCGCAGCCCAGTCCGCTGCCGAGGTCACGGAACGTCTCGTGGTCCAACGTGGCGTTCAGCACGCTGCGATTGAGCAGCCCGGCGAAGTAGCCACCCAGCAGCGCGCCTTGGACGCGATCCGGCGAAACACCGTGCAGGGCAAGCAGATCGGCGAACGGCAGGCCGTGCGGGACCTCGTAGAGGCCCGGCGGCCGGCCGCCGCCGGTCAAGGTCACCAGGAAGGTGCCGGGCGAGGACGGCGTGCCCAGCGAGCGGAACTCCGCCGCGCCGTGCCGCTGCAGGTGGGGCAGGTTGGCCAGGGTCTCCACATTGCTCACCAGGGTGGGCAGTCCGCCGACGCCCTGCTGAAATGGCCGCGGCGGCTTGTCCGTTGGCTTGACCGGTCCGCCGTTGATCGCGCGGGTGACCGCGGTCTCCTCGCCGGCGATGTACCCCGGGGCGACGTTGACCACCTCGATCGCGATGTCGCCGGGCGGGTGCTCGGCAAGCGCGGCCTGGACACTGCGGGCCGATTCTGCGTCGGACAGGTAGACGTAGGCGCGGTCGGCGGCCACCATCGCCGTGGCCAGCCGCAGCCCGTCGAGGACCAGGTGCGGCCGGTGCCGCAGCAGCCATCGATCCTTGATCGAAGCGGGTTCGCCCTCCTCGCCATTGGCGACGACGACCGCGCCGCCCGCCGCGCGCCCGTTGTCGCGCACGGCGCGCAGCTTCACTGCCATCGGAAAGGCCGCGCCGCCCCGGCCCTGCAGCCCGCTGCGTTCGACTTCGCTGAGCAGTTCGTCGGGGTCGGTGAGCGGACGATAGCCGCCGAGTTCGACGTACGCCGCGCGGTTTTCGCTTGCGTTGCCGGGTCTATCGCCCAGCAGCCGCGACGGACACCCAGGCCAGGTGGTGACGGTGATATCCATCGCCTAGCTCCCCATCGTTAGTCTGGCGCACATGCGAACCGCCGTAGTGCGCGTCAACGTGGATCCGTCCGGCGTCCTCACGCCCGAACAGCTAGGACACGGCATGACCGCACTCCTCGGGCTTGCCGGCGAGCTGGGCTTGGAAGTCGTCGAGAACGACCTGGCGGCCATGCCGGCCGGCCGACGCGAGGTGGAGGTGCTGATCGCCGGCGACGATGCCGAGGCCGTCAAGCGCGTCGGAGTCGAGTTGTGCGGCAAGGCATTTAGCACCGCGCCGACGGCCGGCGTAGTCACGTTCATCAGCCGGGGGACCGACGACGACGCGCACGGCGTGCTGCGCGCCTTCGGGCTCACCGGCGAGATCGTCCGGACGCCCGGCGACGACGGTTTCGACATCGTCCAGGTGACCCTGCGCGAAGCCGACCTGGATCGCGTTCCGGAAAGCCGGATTCACACGGCCCTCGAGGCGTCGCTCAACTGCGAGGTTCACATTCGCACCGTGTGAACGCATCAGGAGCCCAGGAATTCGAGGATGGCGGGGGCGGCCTGCACCCAGGTGTCGAACATGTTGAAGTGCTTCACCCTGCCCGCCGCGCGGTCTTCGGACGCCCGCTCCCAGGCGTCCTCCGGCCAGGGCGGGTCGATCAGCTTGGAGCCCTTGATCAGGCAGCTGACCTCCAGCGACGTCCGCTTCGGGTGATCCATGTCGTTCTCGCCGCCACGAATGATCAACGTGGGGATCTTGATTCGATCGAACATTTCGTCCTCGACACCCGGAATCGTCTGTCCGGGCTTGGAGACGAACGCATTGAGCCAGCGCAGCATCACCTTGAGGAACTCGTCTTTGTCAAAGTCGAGGAACCGCTGCTTGTTGGCGGGGTTCTGCTCGATGCGCTCGCGCCATTCCTGCACCTTCACCACGCCGTCCATTCCGGTGCCGCGCACGGCGAGAATGCTCGGGATGATGTAGAAGGAGCCCAGCACGAAAGTGCCGTAGATGCCGCCGACGATGTTCCACACCACGAGTTTGGTGACCATTTCGGGGTAGAGCATCGTCGTCAGCATGGAATCCCTTGCGCCGCCGGAGCCCCCGGCGAGGATGCAGCGCTCGAAGCCAAGACCTGTCACCAGTTTGTGCAGCGTCTCGGCCCGCATGTGCGACTCGCTTTGGCCGTAGAACTGCACATCGGAGGCCCCGCAGTTGGGCCGGTCCCACAGCAGCACCCGATAGCCGCCGGCGGCCAGCGCGTCGGCCAGGGGGCGCAGGCCCTCGATCTCCTTGCTGAACCGCCCGCCCGGCGTCAGGGCGATGAGATCTCCTGTGTCACCGAGGATTTCGTAGACAACGTTCCCGCCGTTCACCTCGAATGTCGACACAGATGCTCCCGTCACGCCATTACCAGAACGTCGTTGCCGACGACTCGCACCGGGTAGGTGCGGATGCTCCACTCCGGCTTGACCGCGGTCGTGCCGGTCGCGAGCTCGAAACCCCATTGATGCCAGGGGCAGTAGATGAACTCCAGGTCGCGCACCATGACCGAGTCGCCGGCGGCGGTCTCGTCGACGATGGTGCGTCCGCGGGCGCGCCCCGAGCACAGCGGACCGCCCTGGTGTGGGCAGTAATTCGCGATGGCGTAGAAGGCGCCGTTGACGTTGTAGACGCCGACGCCATGTCGCCCGATCGGTACCAATTTGTGGGTGCCGGGCGGGATTTCGTCCACGGTTGCCACGACGTGTTCGCGACCCTGAGCGAGGCGGGGCTGGGGCGGCCTGGTGGTTGCCCCTTCTTGTTCAGGCACCAACTCAGAACACCCGGGTCTGACCCTCGAGGACCGGCACGGTCTCCGGGAGGTGGTAGGTCGCGATCCCGTTCTTGTACATCACCGCGTCCCGGGCCGCCTTCGGAAGGTGCTTGACCAACCAGCGCGGGTCGTCGAACGTCCAGTGCGGGTAGTCGGAGGAGAACAGCAGGATCTTGTCGCACTCCATCCACTCCAGCGCGCGGGTCAACTCGGTCTTGTCTTCCGGGTAGTCCAGCGGCTGGGTGGTGAACTTGATGTGTTCCTTGACGTATTCCGATGGCTTGCGCTTGATTTCCATCCGAGACTTGCGGGCTTCGTAGAGCGTGTCCATCCGCCACATCAGCGGCAGGATCCAGGAGAACGCGTGCTCGACGAACACGATGCGCAGCGTGGGGAATCGGTCGAAGACGCCGTCGAAGATCAGGCTCATCACCTGGTTGGCCGCCAGCAGTGAGTAGGTCACCATGAAATCGTGGTTGTAGCTAGGCAAACCCACCGGCGGCGTCGGCAGCATCTCGTAGTTGCTGCGCGACAGGTGGCAGCTCACCGTGATGTCGTGCTTGGTGGCGGCCTCCCAGATGGGGTTGTACTTCGGGTGGCCCCATGACGGCCGCGGCTCGGCCTTGATCAGGATCTGCGCCATGTACGGATGGCCGGCCCACGTCTCGATCTCGCGCGCCGCCCCCTCGGGGTCCTCGATCGCCGCGCAGATCGAACCGCGCCAGCGCTCGTGCCAGTTGTTGTGGCTGTCGAGCCAGTGGTTCGCCTGCCAGTGGTTGAGGGCGGTCGAGAACGCCTGGTGCGCCTCGGCCAGCCGCGGTGTGCGCCCGCCGGGTTCCAGGATCGCGATGTCGGAGCCCGCTTGCATGATCAGTTGCCGGAAGGCCATGTCCGGGTCGCTGCAGGCGAACTCGCCGTCCGGCGGGAAGGCGTCGGCGCGCATCGCGAAGGTGTGCGCGTAATCCGGGGCGTCGTAGTAGATCAGCTCGCCGACCTTGTGGTCCAGGAAGAACTTGCTGCGCCACGGCTCGGGGATGTACTGGGTGAGCTCGCCGCGCCGGGGCACCGGGTGGATGTCGGAGTCGACGCACCGGACGGCTATGCGCTCGGCGGCGGGAACCCGTTCGTGTATGTGAGTCAGCGTCATCTCTGTCTCCTCCGTCTCCCTTGTCCTTATTCTGCGACTAGCCCGCTGCCAGGTCGACCGAAATGTTGATCCCGTACAAGTTGGCCGCGTTGCGCCAGCACAGCTTGTCGCGCTGTTCGGCGGACAGCGATGCGGGCACCCGGCCGACGTTGTTGCTCTGCCAGTGCGGATAGCTGGAGCCGAACATCACCATGTCTTCCTTGCCGGTGAAGCCGAACCACTCGCCGGCGAAGTCGGCGTCGGGCGGGCCGTCGAGGCTGCCCTGCACGAAATACACGTGGCCGGGGAGGTAGTCGCTCGGAATTCGCGGCGCCCAGGGCGTCTGTTCCAGGTGGGGCCGGCCGAAGGTGTCCATCCGCCAGATGAACGGGGTGAGGAAGTCCGCGGCGCCGTCGGCCCAGACGAACTTCAGGTTCGAGAAGCGCTCGAACACACCCTCGGCGATCATGTTCATCAGGTGATACAGGTAGTTCAGCGCCATGAAGCTGACGTACTGCTCGTAGGTCAGGGTGTGCCCGGACGGCGTCGGGGGGAAGCCGATGCCCTCCCCCGTTTCGATGTGCACGGCGACCGGAAGCCCCGCGTCGGCGGCGGCCTCCCAGAGCGGCCAAAACTGGGGCTTGCCGTACAGCTCGCGGGATTGCAGCGGGACGCCGATCTGGACGATGCGGGGGTGGGCACGCCATTTCTCGATTTCGCGCAGGGCGCCGGCGATGTCGTCGGGGTTGACCCGGATGGTGCCGCGGAAACGCTCGCCGAATTCGGCGGAGTCCAGCCAGCGCGACACCATCATCTCGTTGTGGGCGGCGTGTAGCGCGGTGCCCAGATGGCGGTCGGGCATGATGCCGCGTCCCATCGGATGCAGGATCGCCACGTCCACGCCGCGCTTCGAAAACAGTTCGTTGCCAACGAATTCCGGATCCGAGCCGGGATACTGGCGGTCCGGCCCCTCGGTGTTCGGCGCGTATTCGCCGCCCGGCGCGCCGTACCAATCCATCTCGTAGTCGGGGAAGCCACGGCTCTTGAAGGGCTCGCGCAGGAAGGAGCGCAGGTCCTTGTTGGACGAAAAGAAGACGTGCACGCTCGCGTCGATCAGCGGGGTGCGGGTTCCGTCGGCGTGTTCGATCACGTAAACCGCCCCTCGGCTCGGGAAGCCAAAGTGAGCCCGATGAGGGCATCTGATAGATAAACTAACATTCTCGGCGGTCGCCAATCAACGGTATTTCGGTAAGCATTTCGGTTAAACATCGGCCCTGGTAGCCATCGGTATTGCCGTTATCTGGGTAAGTAGCGTTCTTGAATGAGGATAATAGCATTCTCGCTCTTGTCGGTGAATGCCGACCGGTGCCCGCCGGACGCCGAAGCGGTCCTGGAAGCGGCCGGTACGATCCGTCGCGTGGTGAGGGCCGGGCACGCGTCCATGGTGCGCTGGATCGGCCTCCTGTTCGTGATCGGCGCGGCACTGTTCGCGCTTGGCGTCCTGCTCTCGCTCCTTCCCGCGTCACCGCCGCTGCTCTCGGCGTTGACCTACGCGGTGGGGGCGGTGTTCTTCACCGCCGCCGCAACGCTTCAGCTGATCCTTGCTCGCCGGGCGCTACCCGAGGCCGAGCAGCACTCGCTGCCGCTGCGGGCGCGCACCACCGACTGGCTGGCCGCGGCCATTCAGTTGGTGGGCACGGTGCTGTTCAACCTCAACACGATCGACGCCGCGGTGACGATCGGTGCCCGCCCCGAGCTCATCGACGTCGACGTGTGGGTGCCCGATATCGTCGGCTCCGTCGCGTTCCTGGTCTCGTCGGCGATCGCGATCGTTCCCGAGGTTCGGGCCCGGCGGCACTCCCACGCTGCAAGCGCCTCGCAGCGCATCGCGTTCCTCAACTTCGCGGGGTCCGTGCTGTTTCTCGCCTCGGCCGTGGGCGCGCTGGTCCTGCGCTCGGGGGCCGACGTCAGCCTGGTGTGGGCCAACATCGGCACGTTCTTCGGCGCGCTGTGCTTCCTCGTGGCGGCGTGGCTGTTCGGCTGGCCCCCTCGCCGGCCGCAGAGCCAAACTCAGTGATCGCCAACGGGATTCAAGCGCTAGCCGGGCCGTCGGGCGTCGCGGGTGAACTGTGGGCCTCGACTGTGAATCGTGGCAGGAGAAATCGCCGGATTCCCTCCGCAGGTACACAATCGAAGCCGTTACTGCACACTCAGCGCGATTAGCCCGGAAGCGGCTTCACCGGACCCACGGTGACACCGGCGGCCCTCTCGAACGGCTTGATCACCGTCGTGAAATCGGAGTCCGGGCCCTCCTCGAGCGCGGCCGCCTCCCAGAGCCGGGTCACGGTTTCGGCGACGTCCGCCGGGGCGCCGAGCGCTTTCGCTTCGTCGAGATACAGCCGCACGTCCTTGACCATCAGCCCGGTGGCGAAGCCGTAGTCGAAGGTGCGCGGCAGGATCGCGCGGGGGAACTTGTCCCGGCTCGCGCTCGTCGCACCCGAACCCGCGTTGAGCACTTCGATCATTACGCCCGGGTCGAGACCGGCCTTCACGCCCATCGCGACCACCTCCGCCGTCGCGACCAACACGTTGGCCGCCAGGATGTTGTTGGCGAGCTTCATCGTCTGCGCCGAGCCGGGTTTCTCGCCGATGTAAAGCGGTCGTCCGATCGCCTCGAGAGCGGTTCGTATCGCGTCGAATTCATCGCGCGGCCCGGACACCATGACCGCGAGCGAGCCCTGCTCGGCTCCGCCCACGCCGCCGCTGACCGGGCTGTCGATCGCCACGATGTTCCGTCTCGCCAGCGCGTCGCGGATGTGCACCGCCGTTCGGCTGCCGACGGTTGAGAAGTCGACATAGCGCTTGACGCGTGAACCCTCGATCACGCCCGCGGCGCCGGTGGCCACCTCCACGGACGCGGCCGGCGTCGGCAGGCTGGCCATGACCGTCTCGACCCGATCGGCAACCTCTTTCGACGACGACGCTGCATGCGCCCCGACGGCGACGAGGCGATCCAGCGCCGCGGCGTTCGTGTCAAAGGCGACGACATGGTGGCCTCCTTCGATGAGGCGACGCGCCATGGGAAAGCCCATATTTCCCAGCCCGACGAACCCGAGCTCCATCGCCGACTCCTAGCCCTGGTCGGCTTCGGCGAACGCCTCGCGCGCGATGCGGAAGCTGTCGACGGCGGCCGGTACACCGGCGTAGATCGCGACCTGGAGGAATATCTCGCGGATCTCGTCGCGGGTGACTCCGTTCGTCAGCGCCGCCTTGATGTGCGTCCGTAATTCGTTGGGGCGGTTCAGGACCGAAATCATGGCCAGGTTGAGCATGCTGCGGGTCCTGAGGGCCAGTCCGTCGCGGCCCCAGACCGCGCCCCAGCAATACTCGGTGACGAGGTCTTGCAGCGGCTTGGTGAAGTCGTCCGCGTCCGCCAACGCTTGGTTGACATACGCCTCGCCCAACACCGCCGAGCGGATCTCGAGTCCGCGCTGGTACGTTTCGCCGTCCAATGGTCTTCTCCTTTTCGCCGCGTGCTCCTGATAGACCCTCCTGATACGACCTTGTGTAACAGTCCAGCCTCGAGCAGACGCAATGACCGGACGAGCTGCTGGGTGTCGGTTACGCGTTCGGACACCTCGTAGCCGCTTTTCGAGATTATTACTTCCGGCAGGGAGAATGCTATTCTCGCGATTGGCAGTGACGACAGGAGGCGGCCCGGATGCTGTTGGAGTTCGATGCTGATCAGCGGCTGTGGCAGCAGACCGTTCGCGACGTCGTCGCCAAGCAGTGCCCGCCGTCGCTGGTGCGCAGTGTTGCCGAGGACGGCGTCGACCCGAGCCCGCTATGGAAGTCCTACGTCGACCAGGGCTGGACGGAGCTGAACGATCCGGCCAGCGCCGTCGAGCTGGCCATCGTGCTCGAGGAGTTGGGCCGCGCGACCGATCCCACCACGTTCCTGGCGACGATGAGCCAGTTCGCCCCGCTGGCCGGGGATCGATTCGACCCGCACGAGGCCGGAACCGCGGTGTACGGCGGGGTGTGGGCGCACCGGGACGCCGACGGCTGGGTGCTGGACGGCACGGCGCGCCATGTTCTCGACGGCGATCGCGTCGACCAGTTGGCGGTGGTGACCGACGCCGGGGTGTTCGTCGTCGCGGCCAACCAGGTGTTGGCGCGCCGCTCGGCGGTGTTCGACCCCGTCCTGCACGTCGCCGACCTGTCGTTCGGCGAGGTCCGGGTACCGGACAGCGCGCGGCTCACCGTCGACGCCGAACGGGCCCAGCACGTCGCGCTGACGGGCATGGCGATCACCATGGTCGGCGCCTGCCAACGCATCCTCGACCTGGTCCTCGAGCACGTCCGCAGCCGGCAGCAATTCGGGGTGCCGATCGGTTCGTTCCAGGCCGTCCAGCACAAGGCCGCCGACATGCACGTCGCGGTCGAACGCGCCCGGGCGCTGGCCTACTTCGCCGCGCTGACGATCGCGGCCGACGATCCGCGGCGCCGGCTGGCGGCCGCGATGGCCAAGGCGTCCGCGGGGGAGTGCCAGTCGCTCGTATTCCGGCATGGCTTACAGCTTTTCGGCGCGATGGGCTTCACCTGGGAGAACGACCTGCAGTTCGCGCTGAAGCGGGCCAAGGCGGGCGAGCTGATGCTCGGCGGCGCGGCGCAACACCGGGCGCGCATCGCAGAGGAATACCGTGCAGCTGACTTTTGATCCCGACGTCGAGGCGTTCCGGGCGGAGTTCGCGGCCTTCCTCGACGAGAACCTGCCCGACGCAAGCGAGACGCTGGAGCGCCCGCGGTCGGTGTCGCACATGCCGCAGTGGGCGCGCGACTGGCAGCGGCTGCTTTTCGACAACGGCTGGCTGTTGCCCAGCCAGCCGCCGGAATTCGGCGGTCGCAACGCGACGGTGATTCAGCAGTTCGTGTACCTCGAGGAACTCAGCCGCCGCCGGATCTATCACAGCTTCAACCCGCAGGGTGTGAATATCGTTGGGGCGTCGCTGCTTTCGTTCGGCAGCGACGATCAGAAGCGCCGCTGGGCGGTGCCGATCCTGCGGGCCGAGATCACCGCGTCGCTGGGGATGAGCGAACCCAGCGCGGGCTCCGACCTGGCGTCGCTGCGCACCCGCGCGGTGCTGGACGGCGATCACTTCGTGGTCAACGGGCAGAAGGTGTGGACTTCGGGCGCCCACGATGCCGACGTCCTGCTGACGTTCGTGCGCACCAATCCGGATGCGCCGAAACACAAGGGAATCAGCGCGCTGATCATCCCCACCGACACCCCGGGTCTGGTGCGCCGGCCGTTCCCGTCGATCTGCGGCGCCGACGACCTGGATTTCAACGAGGTGTTCTTCACCGACGTGCGGGTGCCGGCCGAGAACCTGGTCGGTGAGCTCGACCAGGGCTGGCGGGTGGCCAACGGGTCGCTGGGGCACGAGCGCACGATGATGTGGTTGGGTTTCGCCGACCGACTCGACAACATGATCGACGACTTTCGCCCCAGCACCGAAGTCGAGCGCGACCAGTACGCCAGCACGATCATGGACAAGCAGGCGCTGCGCCTGTTGGGTTCGGTTGCCCTGGCGCGTGCCTCGCGCGGCGAGGACGACGTGGCCGCGATCTCGGTGCTCAAGCTGCTCGGGTCCGAGGCCGAGCTGCGCGGCATGGAGCTCGCGCTGACGTCGGCGGGATCGGATGGGCTGATCCACCCCGGGCAGACCGGCCCGTACGCGCACATGAACCTGGACCATTACTTCGCCAGCTGGTTCGAGCGTTATGCCCGAAGCTTTTCCGGCACCATCGCCGGCGGCACCTCGGAGATCCAGCGCAACATCATCGCGCAGCGCGTGCTCGGCCTGCCCCGCGGCTGAGGCCTTAAGGTCGCCCAACGTCACGCTGGCGTGACGTTGGGTGTCGAGTGCCACGCTGGCGTGACGTTCGGCGTGGGCTAACCCACTAGCTCTGCTCGTGACCGACCACCTCGGTGTGGTTTGGGTGCGTCGTGCCGGGCAACGGGATGCGGGCCACGTCCGGGGTGCCCAGCCGGCCGGCCAGCCAGGGCAACGCGGTGGCGAAAGCTGCGCTGGCGGTGGGCCAGTCGTGCCTGCCCGGCTGGGCGACCACCGCGCAGTCGATGCCGTTCGCCCGGCCGAGGCCGCACAGGGCTGCCGCTGCGGCGGCCTGGTTACCCGGGTCGGTGGCGGCGCCGCGCCCGGCGGCTGCCATTGCGGTGCTGTCGACGACGGTGAGGTCGCGATGCGGCGCCGGGGCACCGCCCGACGTGATCGCGAACCAACCGGACACTCCTGTGTAGCGGCCGTGGCGGCTGATCACCGTCGTCGGGTCGAATGCCGCCCACGCGTCGGCATTTCCGCCGAACAGGCCGGCGATGGTTTGCGCCTTGCTGCCCGTGTTGGGGGTCAGGTCGCCTTCGATGTCGACGAACGTGCTGAACAGCGTGGGATGCATGACGGTCAGGTCCACCGCGCAGGTCCCGCCCATCGAGAAGCCCACGATGCCCCAGCGCGACGGGTCGGGGCTGACCCCGAAATTCGAGACCATGTAGGGCACAACATCTTTGGTGAGGTGGTCGGCCGCGTTGCCGCGGCTGCCGTTGACGCATTCGGTGTCGTTGTCGAACGCCCCGCCCGGGTCGACGAACACGAGCACCGGCGCGTTGCCGCCATGCGCGGCCGCGAAGGCGTCGATGGTGTCCACCGCGTTGCCGGCGCGCACCCAGTCGGCGGGCGTGTTGATCATGCCGCCGATCATCATCACCGTCGGCAGCTGCGGCGGCGGAGAGCTCGAGAACCATGCGGGCGGCAGGTACACCAGTTCCTCGCGGTGCTTGAAATGCGACGCGTCGGAAGGGATCTGCACCGGCACCAGGCGGCCGCGCGATGGCCTGACGCCGCTCGCCGCCATCGCGGTGACGGCGGCCTTGTCGGTCTGGCCGGGTAGCGGAGCGGAGGTGAGCTGGTCCCACGCGCTCTGCACCGTCTGCACGTACCCGAACCACTGGTTCAGCACCAGCAGCGAGCAGAGCACACACAGCGGCAGGCACAGGATCGATACGGCGCGGCGCCACCAGCGCGCGCCGCGCCAGCCCAGGATCACGACGGCCGCGGCCGTTCCGGCCACCGCGATCCACACGTACAGCGCGGACGGCGCCGGTTCGGTTGCCACACGGCCGATGTACCAGTGCGCCCCGACGGCCGCCGCGCCGCCCGCGACGACGGCCACGGGCAGCCAGCACAGGAGCCAACGGCGTGATCGCCGCCCGATGGCGAGCCCCAGCGCGAGCGCGGTGGCGGCATCGACCGTCAACGGCAGCCAGCCGTGCATCAACGAGATGTGGTTACTCAGGAGCTGCATCGTGATTCCTCCTCCCGGCGGCCAGCGATCGGCGCGTGTGAGAGAAGGATTAGATGTCGGCCTCTACGAAGCCTCTACGAATTCTTGGAGCCCCGGCCCTGGCCGCGAGCAGACACAAAAGGCCCTCACCACGCGGCGTGTCGGGGGCTTTTGCGTCTGGTCGCGAGGGGAACGGGGTCAGGCCCGCCTAGTCGATGACGGCGGCTTCCTTGCGCTCGGTGATCGGCCTGGCCAGCTCCTGCTCGTCGCAGATGCGTTGCAGCTTGTCCAGCGTCTCGTCCAGACCCGCGCCGATCCGTCGGCCGGGCGTGAAGGTGGCCGGCAGCTTTCGCATCCCCTGGATGACGCCGATTGTCTCGTAGTGGACGGTCCCCTCGGGGTCGCAGGTGTAGTCGGGCATCCGGTCCAGGACCGCGGTCAGCATGGACTTGAACACCGTGCGCGCCACGTTCGATCCGGCACAGCGGTGCACACCGAGCCCAAAGCTGAAGTGCCGGTTGCCTTTGCGGTCGAGGATGATCTCGTCGGGGTCGTGAAACACCGCGGGGTCGCGGTTGGCCATGGCCCACGAAATCCACAGCCGCTCACCCTCTTTGAAGGTGGTGCCGTCGAGCTCGACGTCATCGGAGAAGGTCCTGCCGTCGCCGGGGGCGGGGGTGAAGTAGCGCAGGAACTCTTCGGTCGCGGGATCGAGCAGCGTCTCGCGCTGGTTGCTGAGCAGCTCGCGCTGATCGGGATGCTGCGAAAGCCATTCCAGTGAATGGGCCGTCAGCGCCGTGGTGGTGTCGAAGCCGCCGCCGATGATCAACCCGAGATTTCCGATGATTTCCAGATCGGGCGCGGGCTCGCCGTCGATCCGCATCTCGAGCAGGGCATTGACCAGGCCGGGCCGCGGATTTTCGCGGATCTCGATCATGTTGTTGATCAGGTCGATCCCCATCTGCCGGTGCATCTCGGTGACCCGCTGAATGTCAGGCGAATGCTCCGGGGTGTACACCGCGGCGTGCGTCGGCTCGCTGTACATCTGCCAGTTCTTCAGCGGGATGCCCATCATCGCCAGCGTCAGCACGGCCGGCACGATGTTGGCCAGGTCGTCGACGAAGTCGATGCGGCCTTCCTCGATCCTTTCGTCGAGGCAGGCGCGCGTCACGTCGTCGATGAACGGCTCCCAGCGCTTGACCGCGGCCGGTGAGAGGTATGGGTTGAGCACGGCGCGATAGGTTTTGTGCTCGGGGTTGTCCATCTCCAGGATGCCGCCGCGGATGCCGTTGATGCGGCTGGCGGTCGGGATCGAAATGCCTTTGTAGCCGCGGCGTTCGTTGTTCACATCGTGGTCGTTGGACACCGCCGGGCAGCGGGCGAGCTCGAAGACCTCGTGGCTGCCGGCCGCTACCCAATGTCCGCCGTAGGTGTCGCTCCAGGCCATCGGGCACCGGGCGTGCATCTCCTCGGTGATGTCTTTGAACCGCGACCGGTACTCCGGGGAGTGCCGATCGAAGTGATACCGGTTCCGCTTACGGTCGCTGTCGCTGACCTGATTATCAACGCTGTCGTCGACGCTCAAGGCACTGTCTCCCTTTACGTTTCATCCGTGATGATGATGGCCTGCTCAGGGCAGGAGTGGGCGGCCTCGCGGACCTGATCCTCTTTGTCGGCCGGCACCACCTCGTCGATCGCCGACGAACTGCCGTCGATGTCGCTGAGCTGGAACGAATCCGGCGCGATCATCGCGCAAAGGGTGTGGCCCTGGCAGCGTTCTGAATCGACCCAGACCTTCACGGTGTCTCCTTGCGAGTTGTCTTAATGCTCGTAGTCGTACCACTTGAGGTAGCCGCCGGCATCGACGCGCAACTGCACGCCGGTGACGTAGCGGGCCTCGTCGGAGGCCAGCCACAGGACGGCGTTGCTGATGTCCTCGGGTTCGACATAGGGGATTTTCATCGCCTGCTGCACGCCGAAAACCGGCTCGGCGTCGGCCCGCGTCGGGTGTTCGAGGTCCGGCCGGAACGAGCGGTACATCGGCTCGCTCTGCAGCATCGGGGTGTTGGTGTTGGTCGGGTGGATCACGTTGGCGCGGATGCCCAACGGCGCCAGCTCCGTCGCCAGGTCGTGAACATAACGCGACAGCGCCCGCTTGGAGTGGATGTAGGCCATGCCGCCGGGGTCGGTGCCGGGGTTGTCCTTCTTGGCGGTGTCCATCAGCGCCGCGGTGGATCCGGTGGCGACGATCGAGGCGCCCTCGCGCAGGTGCGGCAACGCGACCTGGATGGCGTTGATGGTGCCGATCAGGTTGGTGTTGATGACGTCGCACCACGCCTGCAGGGGCGGCCGGCCCTTCATGCCGGCGACTCCGGCCTGCGCCACGACGATGTCGAGCCTGCCGAACTCCGCGACCCCGCGCTCCAGGGCCGCGCTCAGTTGCCCCGCGTCGCGCACGTCGGCCTGGGCGATCACCGCGCCCTGCCCGGTCTTCTCGATGAGCCGCGCGGTCTCCTCGAGGTCCTCGGGTGCCGCCATGGGGTAACCGATGGTGTCGAGGTCACGGCACAGGTCGACGGCGATGATGTCGGCGCCCTCCTCGGCCAGCCGCACCGCGTGGCTGCGACCCTGCCCGCGCGCCGCGCCGGTGACGAAGGCGACCTTTCCCTTGACGCGCCCTGGTGCGCCGTCTCCCACACTCTCTCCTTTTGTGTCGATGCTCAGGTGTTTCGGCCGCCGTTGACGCCCAGTATCTGACCGGTGATGTAGCCGGCCTCTTCGGAAATCAGAAAGGCGCACGCGGCCGCGATGTCTTCCGGCCTGCCCATCCGGCGCACCGGGGTCCGGGCGATGGTCGCCTCGATGTCGCCGAGGTATCCGTGTTGTTCTGCGGCGCGCAGCATCGGGGTGTCGATGAACCCCGGCGGTACGGCGTTCACGGTGATGCCGTTGGGGCCGTACTCGAGTGCCAGCGACTTGGTGAGGCCATTGACCGCGGACTTGGCGGCCACGTAGTGGCTCATGTAGGGCGCACCGGAATGGGTGCTCGAGGACGAGATGTTGACGATTCGTCCCCACCCCGCCTCGACCATGTCGGGCAGCACCGCCTGGGTCACGTGAAAGACGCCGTTGAGGTTGACGTCGACCACCCGCCGCCACTCGTCGAAGGTGATGTTGGTGAAGCGCTTGAAGCCGTCCAGCCCGGCCGCGTTGACCAGGACCGTCACGGGCCCCAGTTGGGCGCGGATGGCCGCCAGCGCGGCATCCACCTGCGGCCGGTCGGTGACGTCGGCGGTGAAGGCGAAATCGGCTTCCGACGGCCGGAGGTCGATGGTGGCGACGTCAAGGCCGTCGGCTCGCAGGCGCTGCGCGACCGCTTGACCGATGCCGGATCCGCCACCGGTGACCACCGCGGTCTTCACGTCGAGGCCTCGCCTGCAAATGCGGCCGTCTCAGTCACAAAGAATCTCCCTTACAATTATGAGAACCTTACTCTCGCGGCGAAGCGGCATGCAACATGGCCATGAAACCGCGCGCGGCCTGCGCTGAGAGGCTCGTTAACCCGACATACGCCCAGCAAGACCCCTGGTCGGCGGCCCACTCCCATTCCTGAGAGTTTCTTGAATTATCGAGACCCGAATGTAAGATTCGCCGGGGAAGAGAATGAAATTTTCGTGACCGTCACCACATGAGGGAGTAGGGGATGCCAGTGCAGGACACGGCAGAGACCACCGCCGCGCCCGAGTCACAGGTCGATCGCCGACTGCTGATTGATGGTCGGCTCGTCACCGCCGATAAGACGTTCCCCTCGATCAACCCCGCCACCGGCGCGGTCATCGGGCACGCTCCGGACGCCGGCGTCGAGCAGGCCGAAGCGGCGATCTCGGCGGCCCGGCACGCCTTCGACACGACCGACTGGTCGACCAACGTGGAGCTGCGGATCCGCTGCCTCGACCAGTTGCACACGGCGCTGGTCGAGCACGCCGAGGAACTGCGGGAGCTGACCATCGCCGAAGTCGGCGCGACGCGGGCGCTCACCCAGGGCGCTCAGCTCGACGACCCGATCAAGATCGTGCGCTTCTACGCCGACCTGCTGCGCACCTATCAGTTCTCCGAGGATCTCGGCGAGATCGAATCGCGGGGCATGCTGCACCACCGCTGGGTGGAGAAGGAAGCCGCGGGCGTGGTGGCCGCCATCATCGCCTACAACTATCCGAACCAGCTCGCGTTGGCCAAGCTGGCCCCGGCGCTGGCCGCCGGATGCACCGTGGTGCTCAAGGGGGCGCCGGACACCCCGCTGGTCACGCTGGCGCTCGGCGAGTTGATCGCCAACAACACCGACATCCCGCCCGGCGTAGTGAACGTCCTTACTTCCTCGGACGCGGCCGTCGGGGTCGCGCTCACCACCAGCCCGGACGTCGACGTCGTGACCTTCACCGGGTCGACGGCCGTCGGGCGCAAGATCATGGCCGCCGCGAGCGACACCGTCAAACGCGTCTTCCTGGAGCTGGGTGGCAAGTCGGCCGTGATCATGCTCGACGACGCCGACTTCGCCAATGCAAGCCTGTTCGCGGCCTTCAGCATGGTCACGCACGCCGGGCAGGGCTGTGCGCTCACCTCTCGGCTGTTGGTGCCCAAGTCGCACCATGACGAGATCGTCGAGCTGATCGCGCAGAACTTCGCCAAGGTGCGCCACGGCGACCCGGCCGATCCGAAGACGCTCATGGGGCCGCTCATCAACGAGCGCCAGCGCGACAAGGTCGACGGCATGGTCCAGCGGGCCGTCGCCGCGGGCGCGACCTTGGTCACCGGCGGCAAGCGGTTGGATCCCGGCTACTTCTATGCGCCCACGCTGCTCACCAACGTCGACCCGGACAGCGAGATCGCGCAGGACGAGGTGTTCGGCCCGGTGCTGGTGGTCATCGCGTTCGAGGACGACGACGACGCGGTGCGGATCGCCAACAACTCGATCTATGGGTTGGCCGGCGCGGTCTTCAGCCGCGACCAAGACCGCGCCTTGGCGGTGGCCCGTCGGATCCGCACCGGGTCGTTCTCCATCAACGGCGGCAACTACTTTGCCGCCGACAGCCCGTTCGGGGGCTTCAAGCAGTCCGGCGTCGGCCGCGAGATGGGCGTCGCCGGGCTGGAGGAGTTCTTGGAAGGCAAGACTTTTGCGGTTCCCGTTGTGGGGGCGCCCGCATGAGGCCGCTGGAGGGCATCCGCGTCCTGGAGGTCGCCATGTACGGGTTCGTCCCATCGGCGGGCGCCGTGCTCGCCGAGTGGGGCGCCGACGTGGTCAAGGTCGAGCACGCCGTGACGGGCGACCCGCAACGCGGGCTGCGGCAGACCGGCATGTTGCGCGTCGAGGGCGACCCGAACCCCAACATCGAACACGCCAACCGCGGCAAGCGCAGCATCGGACTCGACATGTCCGTGCCCGAGGGCAAAGAGGTGCTCTACGAGCTGGCCCGCCGGTCTGATGTGTTCTTGACCAGTTTTCTTCCCGCTCACCGGAAGAAGTTCGGCATCGACGTCGAGGACATTCGTACGGTCAACCCGAAAATCGTCTACGCCCGCGGGAGCGCGCTCGGTCCGCGCGGCCCCGAGTCAGAAAAGGGCGGCTACGACATGACCGCGTTCTGGTGCCGGGCCGGAACCGCCGCGACCATCACGCCGGCGGGGATGCCCGGCATGATCGCGCCCCCCGGACCGGCCTACGGCGACACCATCTCCGGCACCAACCTCGCCGGCGGCATCGCGGCCGCGTTGCTCAAGCGCGAGCGCACCGGCGAGCCGTCGGTCGTCGATGTGTCGTTGCTGGGCAGTGGCTTCTGGGCAATGGGACACACAGTCGCCTTGACCAAGCATCTGGGTCAGCGGCTGGAAGCGCCGCCGCCCGGGGTGCATGGTGCGCCCAACAACCCGTTGGTGGGGCTGTACACCACGTCCGACGGACGCTACATCTCGTTCGTGATGATGCAGCCCACCAAGTTCTGGGCCGACGTTTGCCGGCACGTCGAGCTGCCGGAGCTGGCCGACGATCCCCGCTTCGCGACTGTCGAAGAAATCGCCGCGAATACACCGGAAGCCGTCGAGATCTTGACCAAGGTGATCGCAACCCGCACGCTTGCCGAGTGGAGCGAGCGCTTTGCCACGCTTGCCGGGCCGTGGGCGCCAGTACAGGACACATTGCAGGCGGTCGACGACGCCCAAATCCGTGCCAACGAGTACCTGGTTCGCGCAGGCGAACTCGATCTCGTTGCCAACCCGGTCCAGTTCGATGTCGCGCGGCCGCACACCGGTCCGGCGCCCGGATTCGCCGAACAGACCGAAGAAATCCTGATGGAAATCGGACTCGATTGGGACCGCATCATCGAGCTCAAGACGGCCGGCGCGGTCACTTGAGTGCTACAGGGACCGGAGCTGTGAGAAATGTGTGAGCCGAACGCCACTTTTCATCCGATGAGCTGTCCGATAACGGTTTTGAATTTTCCATTCCACCTGGACACCGCATGAGTCATAATCGCCGGACGCTTCAAGACACGAGGCCCCTCGTTTTGAAGCGCCAACTCACGCGACAGAACGGAGGAGTGGCGTGAGGATGGTAGTGGCAGCGACGCCGGAGGCGAATGCCGGAATGTGGCTGCCCGCTACGCATTTCGACTGTTCCAGCAGGCTTTTGTGGCCGTCGGTCCAGCCAAATCTACAGCTTCCCGTTCAGCTGAACAAGACCATCGGTCTCGAAAATGTCGGAAGGAACTGAGGCCGATGGCGATTAAGCGTGCGGGCCCGGAGCGATGGACCGGGGGCATATCGCTCGGCCGCGGCTCCAAGCCCATGGAAGCCGTCGGTGGCTTGTTCGCGATGTCGGCCGACGCGATCAAGTTCGTGTTCCGCCGGCCCTTCCAATGGCGCGAGTTCTTGGAGCAGTCGTGGTTCGTCGCGCGGGTAGCGCTCGCTCCCACCCTGCTGGTCGCCATTCCCTTCACCGTGCTGGTCAGCTTCACGCTCAACATCTTGCTGCGCGAACTGGGCGCCGCCGACCTTTCCGGCGCGGGCGCGGCCTTCGGTGCGGTCACCCAGGTCGGCCCGCTCGTGACCGTGTTGATCGTGGCCGGCGCCGGTTCCACGGCGATGTGCGCCGACCTGGGATCGAGAACGATCCGCGAAGAGATCGACGCGATGGAAGTGCTGGGCATCAACCCCGTTCAGCGCCTGGTGACCCCCCGCATGCTGGCCGCGGGTCTGGTGGCGCTGCTGCTGAACAGCCTGGTGGTCATCATCGGCATCGTGGGCGGCTACGTCTTCTCGGTGTTCGTCCAGGACGTCAACCCCGGGGCGTTCGCCGCCGGCATCACCCTGCTGACCGGCGTGCCCGAGGTCGTCATTTCCTGCGTCAAGGCAGCGCTTTTCGGCCTGATCGCCGGGCTGGTCGCGTGCTACCGGGGGCTGACGGTGTCCGGCGGCGGCGCCAAGGCGGTCGGCAACGCCGTCAACGAGACGGTGGTGTACGCGT
Organism: Mycobacterium sp. E2327; assembly: GCF_001672675.1. Taxonomy (NCBI): domain Bacteria; kingdom Bacillati; phylum Actinomycetota; class Actinomycetes; order Mycobacteriales; family Mycobacteriaceae; genus Mycobacterium; species Mycobacterium sp. E2327. Next base: position 26,662 of record NZ_LZKE01000196.1, on the reverse strand, counting down.
TCATGTCGCTGTTCGTCGTGAATGTGGTTGTGACGGCTATCGGTATCCGGATGTCGGCCAAGGGTCACTGAGGAGGTGTAGGGGCAAACCGTGATAACGCTGAGAGCCACGTATCCGCGCCTGACGCGGCAGCTGGAGAAGCCGGTCGGCACCCTGAGCCGGATCGGCGATCACACGCTGTTCTACGGAAGGGCGCTTGCCGGGGTTCCCTTCGCGGTCCGCCACTACCGGCGAGAGGTCATCCGCCTGATCGCCGAAATCAGCATGGGCGCGGGAACTTTGGCCATGATCGGCGGCACGCTGGTGATCGTCGGCTTCCTGACGCTGGCCGCGGGCGGCACGCTGGCCGTGCAAGGGTATAGCTCACTGGGCAACATCGGCATCGAGGCGCTGACCGGGTTCCTGGCGGCCTTCATCAACGTGCGCATCGCGGCGCCCATCGTCGCCGGGATCGGTCTCGCGGCCACCTTCGGCGCCGGCGTGACCGCGCAGCTGGGCGCCATGCGGATCAACGAAGAGATCGATGCGTTGGAGTCCATGGCCATTCGGCCGGTTTCGTACCTGGTGTCCACCAGGATCGCGGCCGGGATGATGGCGATCACGCCGCTGTATTCCATCGCCGTCATCCTGTCGTTCTTCGCCAGCCAATTCACCACGGTGGTCCTGTTCGGCCAATCGGGCGGCTTGTATCAGCACTACTTCTCGACGTTCCTCAATCCGATCGACTTGTTGTGGTCGTTTTTGCAGGCCGTCCTGATGGCCATCACGATCTTGTTGATTCACACCTACTTCGGCTACTTTGCTTCGGGCGGACCGGCCGGTGTCGGCGTCGCGACCGGCAACGCGGTGCGAACCTCGTTGATCGTGGTCGTGTCGGTGACGCTGCTCGTCTCGCTGTCCATCTACGGCACCAACGGCAACTTCAACCTGTCGGGCTAGGAAGGTGGTGACAGGACAGTGACGCGTGACCTCGGTCCGGGCCCCATTCACCGGTCCGAAACCACCAGTGCCGCACGGCCCGTCGCGGCGTCGCCCGGGCGGCATTTCGGCGCGCAGTCGTACGCGCGGCCCCTGGCCGGCCTGGCGACCATCGTCCTCATCGGCCTGGTCTTCGCCGTCGCGATAGGCCTGTTCCGAGGTGACTTCACCACGAGCGTGCCCGTCACCGTCGTCTCACCGCGGGCCGGACTGGTGATGAACCCGGACGCCAAGGTGAAGATGCGCGGCGTCGAGGTGGGCAAGGTCGACTCAATCGACGTGCGGCCCAACGGCGAAGCCGTTTTGCACCTGGCGATGCAGCCGTCGCAGATGCACCTCATCCCCGCCAACGTGCTCGTCGACATCGCGTCGACGACTGTGTTCGGCGCGAAGTTCATCGAGCTGGTCCCACCCGCCGAGCCGTCGCCGCAGTCGCTGCGCGCGGGCCAGGTGCTGGAGGGCAAGCACGTCACCGTCGAAATCAACACGGTCTTCCAGCAACTCACGTCACTGCTGTCGACGATCGATCCCGCCAAACTCAACGAGACCCTCGGCGGCATAGCCTCTGCGGTCAACGGCCGGGGCCACAAGATCGGCCAGATGCTGCACGATCTCGACTCGTTCCTGGCCACCCAGGAACCGAGCCTCCCTGCGCTGAGCCATGACCTCGAGGCCCTGCCCGTGGTGAGCAACGCCTATGGCGACTCGGCACAGAACCTGCTCGCCACCGCCGATAATGCGGTCCGGATCAGCAAGACGATCGTCGACGAGCAACAGAACCTGGATGCCTTCCTGATCAGCGCGATTGGCTTGGCGGACATGGGCAATGACGTGGTGGGCGGCAACCGGCAAGCGCTGACGGACGACCTGCACCTGCTGGTGCCGACCACCGATCTGCTCAACCAGTACCACCAGGCGCTGTACTGCGGCATCGCCGGGTCGCTGGGCAACCTGCACGCGCCGGACCTGCCCGAGCCGATGGTCAAGGTCACCGTCGTCCTCGGCCTCGGCGCCGAGCGTTACCGCTACCCCTCCAACCTGCCCAAGGTTGCCGCGACCGGCGGGCCACAGTGCATGGATCTTCCGGTGGTGCCCTTCGACGTTGCGCCGCCGTTCGTGGTGACCGACAACGGCTCCAACCCCACGGCGTACGGCAACCAGCAACTGCTGCTCAACTCCGATGCGCTCAAGCAGCTGCTGTACGGCCCGATCGACGGTCCACCGCGCAACACCATGCAGATCGGGATGCCCGGATGACCGGCTCGCGCGGGATGATCATCAAGTTCGGGGCGTTCGCCACCGTGATGATCGTGCTGACCGTGTTCTTGTTCTTCATCTTCGGGCAGTACACCACCGGCTCGACGAACGGGTACTCGGCGCTGTTCACCGACGTGTCGCGGCTGAAGACCGGGGAGACGGTGCGCGTCGCCGGCATCCGGGTGGGCACGGTCAACAGCGTCAAGCTGCGCGCCGACAAGAAGGTCGAGGTGAAGTTCGACGCCGACCGCAGCGTCGTGCTGACCACCGGCACCCGCGCCGTGGTGCGCTACCTGAACCTGGTCGGTGATCGCTACCTCGAGCTGACCGACGGCCCGGGGTCCACCAAGGTGTTGCCGGCCGGGTCGCAGATTCCACTCGATCGGACGGCGCCGGCCCTTGACATCGATCTCCTGCTGGGCGGGCTGAAACCCGTTACCCAGGGCCTCAATCCGCAAGACGTCAACGCGCTGAGCGCGGCGCTCATTCAGGTCTTTCAGGGCGAGGGCGGAACCCTGCAGTCGCTGCTGTCGAAGACGTCGTCGTTTTCCAACACGTTGGCCGACAACAACCAGACGGTGCAGGAGCTGATCGACAACCTCAACGCCGTGGTGGCCACCGTCGACAAGGACGGCACCAAGTTCTCCGGCGCCATCGACCGCCTGGAGAAGTTGGTCAGTGGATTCGACCAGGACCGTGACACCATCGGCACCGCGATCACCGCGCTGGACAACGGGACCGCTTCGATCGCGGATCTGCTCACCCGCGCCCGCCCGCCGCTCGCCGCGACGGTGGACCAGGCGAATCGGCTGGCCCCGCTGCTCGACCAGGACAAGAACCTGATCGACACCTCCCTGCACAAGTTGCCGCACAACTACCGCAAACTGCTCAGGCTCGGCTCGTACGGTGCCTGGTTCCCGTACTACCTGTGCGGGCTGTCGCTGCGGGTGTCCGACTTGCAGTACCGGACGGTGGAAGTGGGCATCAAACACCAGACCACCGGGCGGTGCGCGGAACCGAAGGACCCCGATGAATAAGTACCGCGGAGCGGGCCTCATCAAGGCCGGATTCATCGGCGCCGTCCTTATCGCGCTGGTCATCGCCGTCGGGCTGAACCCCGATCAGCTGGTGCAGCGGGCCACCACGGTCCGTTACCAGGCGCTGTTCGCCGACGCCGGGGGCCTCGCGCTGGGCAACGACGTGACGATCTCGGGGATCAAGGTCGGCAGCGTGACGGGCATGGAGCTGCAGCACGGTGACGTGCTGGTGACGTTCACGGCCAAGGGGAACATCCTGCTCGGCTCGGCCAGCACCGCACACATCAAGACCGGGTCGCTGTTGGGTCAGCGGGTGCTCACGGTCGACTCGGCCGGCACCGGCAACTTGCATCCGATGGCGGTCATCCCGGTGTCGCGCACCTCCTCGCCGTACTCGCTGTCCGAGGCCGTCAACGACCTGACGACCGATCTGCAGGGAACCAACACCGAGTCGCTCAACCAGTCCCTCGACACGCTGTCGGCGACCCTGAATCAGGTTGCGCCGCAACTGGGTCCCGCGTTCGACGGGGTCAGCCGGCTCTCCCAGACCCTCAACGCCCGTAACCAGACCCTCGGGCAGCTGCTCAAGGGCGCCGCCGACGTCACCGGCGTGCTCGGGCAACGCAGCCAGCAGCTCAACACGCTGATCCTCAACGCCAACGATTTGTTGTCGATGCTGGTGGCGCGGCGCCAGGCGATCGTTCGCCTGCTGGAGAGCACGTCCGCAGTGGCCCGGCAGCTCTCCGGCGTGGTGCACGACAACGAGGCGAAGCTGGCGCCGACGCTGGAGAAGCTGAACTCCGTGACGGCGATGCTGGAAAAGAATCGCGACAATCTCGCCCAAGCGCTTCCCGGATTGGCGAAGTACGAACTGACGCAGGGGGAGACCGTCTCGAGCGGCTACTACTACAACCCGTTCATCCCCAACCTTTTCCAGCTGGAGTTCTTCCAGTGGTTGTTCGACTACGCCTTCGGGTTCCGCGCCTACGGCGCGCCCGGCCAACCGCCGGACACCGCCGGCCCGCGCGCGTTCTTCCCGTGGCCGTTCAACCAGGACCCGGGAGGGCGGCCATGACGGGGCTCGGGGCGATCCCGCGCAACAAGCTCAAGGTGGGGCTGGCGATCGTGCTGGCGGGCCTCGTCGTGGTCGGCGCGGCGATCGCCGTCCGCAACACCTTCTTTCGCCCGACGACGATCACCGCCTACTTCCCTACCGCCACCGCGATCTATCCGGGCGACGACGTACGTGTGTCCGGCATGAAGGTCGGCACCATCTCGTCCATCCAACCGCAAGGGACCCGGGCGAAGCTGGTGATGCACGTCGATCGCAACGTGCCGATTCCGGCGGACGCGAAGGCGGTGATCGTCGCCCAAAACCTGGTGGCGGCGCGCTACGTGCAGCTCACGCCGGCTTACCGGTCGAGTGGTCCCACCATGCACGACGGCGGGGTAATCCCGATCGAACGGACGGCGGTGCCCGTCGAGTGGGATCAGGTCAAAGAGCAATTGATGCGTCTGGCAACGGAATTGGGCCCCAACAGCAAGGTGTCCACCCCGTCGGTGGCGCGGTTCATCGACAGCGCCGCCGACGCGCTGGGCGGCGGCAACGGCGAGAAGCTGCACCAGACGCTGGCCCAGCTGTCCGGGGTGGCCCGGGTCTTCGCCGAAGGCAGCGGCAACCTCGTCGACATCATCAAGAATTTGCAGGCCTTCGTCGGGGCCCTGCGCGAAAGCAACGTCCAGATCGTGCAGTTCGACAATCGGCTGGCCACGCTGACCAGCGTGCTCGACGACAACAAGTCGGATCTGGACGCGGCACTGACGGACCTGGCGAGTGCGGTCGGCGAGGTGCAGCGGTTCATCGCCGGCAGTCGTGATGCGACCTCCGAACAGATTTCGCGGTTGGCCGACCTGACGCAGATCCTCGTGGACCACCAGATGTCGTTGAAAAACGTGCTGCACATCTCACCGACCGCGCTCGCAAACGCCTACAACGCCTACGACCCGGACTCCGGCAACATCCGCGGCGGCGTCGGCCTGCAGAACTTCAGCAACCCGACGTACGCGTGGTGCGCGGGCATCGGGGCGATCGAGAACGTCACCGCCGTCGAGACGGGCAAGCTGTGCGGCCTCTATCTGAGCCCGGCGTTGAAGGTGTTCAACCCGAACTTCTTGGTCAACTTCAACTACCTGCCGATTCCGGTCAACCCGATCCTGGCTCCCTCGTTCGCCCCGGAAAACGTTGTGTACAGCGAGGACCGGCTGAAGCCAGGCGGGGAGGGCCCCCGCCCCGGCCCGCCCTTGCTGCCGCCGGCCGTGTCCGCGTACACCGGGCTACCGGGCGACCCGGTTGGGCCGCCGGGTTCGGTGCCGCTGGGGCGGATACCCGGCGCCGCGATGCCGCAGCCCCCGCCGTCGGAACCGCCGCCCGTCCCACCACCACCGCCGCCGGCCTCGCCGCCCCCGGCCGCCCCGGCGAACGTTCAGGACATGCTGCTCCCGGGTGAAGGGGGGCAACCGTGACCGCCCGTATCGCGATTAGGCGCGTGTTCGGCATCGCCTGCTGCGTCATGCTCGCCGTGAGCGGCTGCGCGTTCAACGGCCTGAACTCGCTGCCGCTGCCCGGAGCGGTGGGACGTGGTCCGGGCGCCACCACCTACCATGTGGAACTCGCCAACGTCGTTACGATGGAACCGAATTCGCCGGTGATGATCGACGACGTCATCGTCGGCAGCATCAGCAAGATGACGGTGCGGGGCTGGCACGCGGACGTCGAAATCTCGGTGCGGCCCGGCACGGTGATCCCCGCGAACGCGGTGGCCAGCGTCGGCCAGACGAGCCTGCTGGGTTCCATGCATCTGGCGCTGAATCCGCCGCTGGGCCAACAGGGCATCGGCCGGCTGCAGCCGGGCGCCACGATCCCGCTGAACCGGTCGTCCACCTATCCGTCGACCGAACAGACGCTGTCATCACTGTCGGTGATCCTCAACGCCGGGGGGCTGGGGCAGTTCGGGGACATCATCCACAACTTCAACGCCGCGCTGTCCGGAAACGAAGGCGCCGTTCGCGATCTGCTCGAGCGCCTCGACCGGTTCGTGGGAACCCTCGACCAGCAGCGCGACAACCTAGTCGCGTCGATCCGCGCCCTCAATCGCCTCGCCGGCACGTTCGCCGCCCAACGCGACGTGATCACCCAGGCGCTGTACAAGATTCCGCCCGCACTGGACGTGCTGATCAAGGAGCGCCCGCGCATCACGACCGCGCTGAACAAGCTCGGCACATTCAGCAACACCGCGACCAGACTCGTCAACGATGCGGGCGACGACTTGGTGAAGAACTTGACGAATCTCGCGCCGGCACTCGGTGCGCTCGCCGACATCGGCCCGGATCTGGACGCCGCGATCGCATACGCGCCGACGTTCCCGTGGACCCAGGGCATCATCGACCGCTACATCCGGGGCGACTATCTCAACGGGTATTTCATCATCGATCTGACGAACGCCGGGCTCCGCAAGGGCATCCTCCGCGGTACCCACTGGGAGCGGATCGGCGCCGAGGCCGTCCCCGGACCGGCGGATCCGGAATACCTGCAATTCCGGTATGGGGCGCCGCCCGGGGCGCCCGGGGCGCTGAGCAAGCCCGGCCCAAGAGGGGAACCGGCACCGTTCGGACCACCGCCACCCTGGGGGCGGCCGCTGCCGGGACCGCCGCCGTCCGCCGCGCCGGGGCCGGTGAACCAGCAGTCGGCAGACGCACCACAGTCCGCGCCTCCACCGCCGCCGGTGTCGCCGTTGATCGCGGGCCTGACGTGGCTTGGGCCGGATGCGCAGAAGTCGCCGACAGCGACGCTGCCCGGACCGCCCCCGGCTGGGGCCGTGCCGCCCGCCGACCAGGGCGCCCCGGTGCCGGGCGCGACGCCGACGACCAGCCAGACGGACGGGGGCTCGTAGATGCTGACCCGGTTTGTCCGAATCCAGTTGGCGATCTTCACGATCGTCGGGATCGCCGGTGTGGTGATCATGGCGTTGTGGTACGTCCAGGCGCCGACCCTGCTCGGCATCGGCAAGATGACGGTCACGCTGAAACTGCCCGCCACCGGCGGCCTGTACCGCTTCAGCAACGTGACCTACCGCGGGGTGCAGATCGGCAAGGTGACCGCCGTGGGGCTGACCCCCGACGGCGCGAAAGCCACGCTTTCCCTTGATACTTCGCCCAAGATACCGGCGGACCTGAAGGCGGAGGTGCTGAGCATCTCCGCGGTTGGCGAGTATTACGTCGATCTGCGGCCCCGCAACGACTCGCCGCCCTACCTGCACGACGGCTCGGTCATCGCGATGAACGACGCGACGATCCCGCAGCCGATCGGTCCCGTGCTCGACCAGTCCAGCAAGTTGATCAACAGCATCCCCAAGGGCAAGCTCGGTCAATTGCTCGACGAGTCGTTCCAGGCATTCAACGGCTCCGGTTACGACTTCGGATCGCTGTTCGACAGTTCGTCACGGCTCTCGGGTGACCTCAACGGCGTCGCCGACCAAACCCGGAACCTGACTGAAGACACCGGGCCCTTCTTGGACGCGCAAGCTCAGACCGCCGATTCGATCCGCACGTGGGCGCGCAGCCTCGCCGGGTTCAGTGGGCAGCTGGCGAAGGACGACCCAGAATTTCGCACCCTGCTGCAACGGGGGCCTGGAGCCCTCAACGAGGCGTCCCGGCTGCTCGACCAGATCAAACCGACGCTGCCGGTGCTGCTTGCGAACCTGACCACGATCGGCCAGATCGGCGTGACCTATCACGCGTCAATCGAACAGCTCCTGGTCTTGCTGCCACCGTTCACCGCGGCGATTCAGTCGTTCGTCGGCACCAAGTCGCCGACGGGATTGGCCACGGGCGCATTCAATCTCATCATCAGTGACCCGCCCGCCTGCACGGTCGGCTTCCTGCCGCCCAGCCAATGGCGTTCCGCGGCCGACACCCGCACCATCGACACGCCGGACGGGCTGTACTGCAAACTGCCGCAGGATTCGCCCATCGCGGTGCGCGGTGCCCGGAACTATCCCTGCATGGGACAGCCCGGGAAACGCGCGCCCACCGTCGAAATCTGCGAGAGCGACAAGCCTTTCGAGCCGTTGGCGATGAGACAGCACGTCTTCGGCACTTACCCGCTGGACCCGAATCTGATCGCGCAGGGCATCCCGCCCGACGACCGGATGAACTGGTACCGAGACAGAATCTTCGGGCCGGTGGAGGGAACGCCGCTGCCGCCGGGCGCGGTTCCGCGTGGAACGCCGCCGGCGTCGGCGTTGCCGCCGCCCGCGGCGCCGCTCAGCCCGTTGGCGCAGATGGGGGAGGTGTCACCGATTGCGCCGATCGACGTTCCCGCTGCCCCCGCCGCCGCGGCGCCGGCAGCGGCGAGCGCGCCGCCGGCGGGGCCGCCCGCGGGGCCTTCGGCAGCGCCAAGTGCGTTCGGGCACAACGAGTCTCAGACCGGTCCATCGGTGGCGATCGCCCAGTACAACCCGCGCACCGGCAGCTATGTGACCCCGGACGGCCAGGTTTACCGGCAATCGGATCTGGTCAAGCCCACGTCGCCCAAGGCGCCGAAAACGTGGAAGGACATGTTCGCCACCTGATGCCCGCGCGGGGCCATCCTCGAGCGAACCGGGTCAGCTGATTTTGTCCAGCCTGAATGGCTGGTCGATGTACAGCGGCTTGTTGGTGCCGCAGGCGCCGCTGGGGCCGGACGTCTGTTCCCGTCCGGCCAGGACCGGCGACCCAAGCACGTTCTCGCCGGTCTCCGGGTTCGCCGGATAGAAATGGATGACGTCGTGGCCGACGTATGAGGTGCCGTCGGGACACGTCGTCCAATTGGGAATGTCGCGTTTGACGAACCAGGTTTTCCCTTCGTTCATGAATATCGGTGCGGTCCAGCCCTGGTCGCTGACGACCGTGCCGTCGCACCGGTAGGCAGTGGAGCACGAAGTCGTGATGGTCCACGTGCTTCGCACCACCGCCTCCTGGTGGAAAATTTCGTTGGTGCGGGCCCAGTCGCCGACCACGGTGGCGGTGTACGTCCCGTTGATGGAGGGGTCGTAGGCCCATGCCGGCGGGGCCACGCCCACGCCGCCCGCCACACCGGCGGCTACCACGGTTGCGCTTATCGCCATATTTATCGGACGCATCGTGTGCTCCTTGAGGCGTTAAATACCGCCAATTCCAAGCGAATCGAATTCACAGACTAACACCGCCCTGGCATCTCACGGAATGGTTTAGGTGGGGCGTTCAAGGACATCGAATTTATCGATGAGCCACGACCCATTGACCTTTGCCATCTCCACCTTCAGGCTGCTCGACGTAACCACAGGTTCCGGCTTCGCCTTGCTGGTGGTCTTCTGCCTTATGAAGACAAGCACCACAGCCGAATTCGGGTGCAGTTCCGACACCGCGGCCTGGACCACGCTGGCGGTCGTCGTGACCTGGCCGCGTTGCGCCGACGGCCCAACGACCTGGTCGGCAAATCGTTGGTAGTAGGCCAGATAGTCCTCGGTGAGCCGGGATTTGGCGTTGGCGAAATCGCGATCAAGCGTTTCCGGCGAGTAGGACAGCAATGCCACCGCACCGTCACTGGCTGCGCTGATTGCCTGGTGCGCCGCGGCGCGGTCGGTCTGCAAATCCGGACGGTAATCGAAGTAAAAAATCCGGGCCGCGTTGCCGAGGGCGGCAATAAGCAGAAGCGTCAACAGGATTGACCGCCACCGCGCCAGGCAACGACGCGTCCAGCGCCCGATCGCGCCGCCGCGGCGGGCGGGCGCCCGCTCCTCGTGCGCAGCGCTGTCGACCGTCACTGGACGAACTCCAGTCTGGAAATCTTGAGCTGCCCGGCATCGCGTTGAACGGTGACGACGATCCGGAGCTGGCGCGATTCCGGCTTAGTCTCACCGGGTTTGGTGATCTCGGATTTCGCCGCGATCAGCACAATCGCTGAATCCTGGGTCATGGACTGCACGGCGGCCGCTTGTACCGAGCCCTTGGAGACGACCTTGGACTCCTCCACCGCCTTCACGGCATCCTCGCCGCCCATCAAGATGCTGATTTTGAACGTCCCGGTTGTGTCGTCGGCGAAGCGCTGCAGATCTTCTCTCGCCTTGGTCGGATCGATCGTCATCATCGTCACAACGGCATCGCGGGCGGCCGCGGCGAACTCCGCGCTGCGACGCTTTTCCTGCTCGACGCCGCGGTGATGCCACACCAGGTACCCGCTGCCCGCCAGCGAGGCGCAGCTGACCACAACCGCTGCGATCGCCGCCGTGGCCTTCCGGCTCGGGCGACGGGGACGCAGCCAGCGCCATCGCGATGGCGCCGAGTCGGTTTCTTCGGTTTCGGCCCGGCCGTCTTGACCGTTTGAAGCTGCGTCGAGCTGCTGGCGCAACCGCATCGCGCGGGCGCGAGCAGCCTCGGCACGGGCTTCTGCCTCGGCGATTTCGGAGATTTCTGGGACAGGGGTAGGCGGTGATATCGAGGGGACCACCACACCTCGATCGTCGGCGACGGTCGCCCCAGCGGGAAGCTTGCGCCGAGGCACTGGATCACCTCCTCGTCGCGCCTACAGGAGAGCCACATTATCACTGCCACGCGGGCGGCCCGGCGACGGAGATCGCGGCTTTAGATGCAAGTCTTCTCCGAGTGAGAGAATTCTATTCCCACCGGTGGGCGAAGTAATTTAAAGTAATCCCGTGCGATTCATAGTGGCAGCGATCGCCGTGCTTTTGGGCCTCTCGCAGGGTCTGGGTGTCGCCGTGGCGCCGCAGGCCACCGCAGCGCCGGTTAATTGCGATTACCCGGATTGCACGCCGGGCATCATGCCGCACCAGGTGCTCGGCGCGCCGTGCGACAACACTACGTACTACGTATTTGGGACCGCCGACTATTACGTGTCTTTCGCCACGCAGCCGGGACGCCTGATGTTCTGCGGCTCGCCCAGGAGGTACGAGCCCCGCTGGTTCCGGTCGCCCCCGATGGCCGGTGTCAAAGTCGAGGGCTCGTCTTGCGTCGATTTCCCGGAGTACTACGTCGCGCAGGCGCCGGACGGCCTTTTCCTCGTCTGCAATGCGCATGACGGAACACAGATTTGGGAGCGCGGCGACACTTAGGCCGAGTCGGCTCGAATCACGGCCGGGTGTTCGGGATCTCCGGCCAATCTTGGAAGGGACTGGGTCCCCAGTAGTCGAAGTTGTGGACCGTGCCGTCCATGTCGCGATGGTGCGCGTCGTGGCATGTGGTCGGGTCCCACTGCGGTCCCCACGACGGATCGAACATCTGGCCCGGGCACCAGTGATAGCCCACGAACGGCCACGGCGGATTGTCGGCGTGAGCGACCGTCGCGGTGCCCAAGCCGGCGCTGACCATGATCGCCGCGGCGACGACACGCGCGACTTTGCTCATGGGAGAACCGTACCCGAGCGACCGCCGAACCGGACCAAAAAATTCCGTGGAAGTGCCGCGATCAGTCGCCCGCGTCGATCAGCCGGCGAGTAATGCGCCCCAGCTGCGTGCGCAGGGTGTCGTCGTCGATGTCGGCCACCAGAGGCGACACGACCCCGACCGCGATCGCACCCGAGAGTACGGCCGCCGACACCCGCGCGTCCTCGGCCGGATCGTCCAGCAGCACGCTGTAGAGCCGCTGGATGAATTGCTGGAAGGGTTCGTGTTCGCCCAGCAGTCGCACGACGACGGGATCGAATTGCAGGGTGCTTGCGGCGCCGCGACGTTCGACGGCGAGGTCGATCACCCGGTCCAGCAGCAGCTCCCGTGCGGTGGACCGGTGATCGTGTGCCTCGGCCGCCTCCAAGGCCTCCTCGAGGCCGCCGAGTTCCCGCTCGGTCAACGCGATGACGATCTGCTCCTTGGTCTTGAACTGGTGGTAGACGGCGGCTTTCGTGACCCCGATGGCGTCGGCGATCATTTGCAGCGATGTTCCGCCGACACCGTGCTCAGCGATCAACTGCAGCGCGGCATCGAGGATTCGGGTCTGCGCGGCGCTGCGCGTGATGAAGCGGAACCGGCTCCTGGTCTGCGGGGAAACCACACCGGAAGCGTAGCCGATCGGCTATTGACCCGGGGATAGCCGATCGGCTAGTTTCGCTGACAACGGGGTATTGATTCATGCCGTCACAGCGAAGGAGTCAGGCGATGTCCGACGTCGGCGACAACGACGCAGCGGGCCGCCACTCGTCGCGAACCGCGTTGCGGCGTACCGACGGTGAGCTGATCTTGCTGTGGACGTTGCCGGTTACGGTGATCATTTGGATCGCGTGCTTTTTCCTGTTTCCGGGGTTCAATCCGCCGATGTCACCCAGCATGTCGGCCGAGCAGGTGGCCGCGTTCTATCGCGATCCCGCGCACCTGCCGCAGATCCGCTACAGCATGATCGTCTTCAACTGGTTCGGTGTGGGCCTCATCCCGATTCTGATCTTGCTCGTGATGCAAGTCCGCAGGATGGCCCACCGCACGCCCATCTTCTCGTACGCGTTGCTCGGGTGCGCGGCAGGCGGCCCTACCCTCTTCCTCATCGCGAACATCTGCTGGCTGGTGGCCGCCTTCAGGCTGGAGCGAAATCCGGAGCTGACTCAGATGTTCAACGATCTGGCGTGGGTCGCCTTCACCACCGAGGTGCCCTTTCTGATTGCCCAGAGCGTGATCCTTGCCGTCGCGATCTATTTCGACGACCCATCACGCCCGGTGTTTCCGCGCTGGGTGGCGCATTTCAACCTTCTCGTGGCGGCCGCGTTCGTGCCGGCGGCTTTTGTCGGCCTGGCGTTGTCGGGTCCCCTGGCGTGGAACGGGACGCTGTCGTTCTGGTTGAAGAACACCGTCGTCGCGGTCTGGATCGTTGTGACGGGTGTCGTTCTGGCCCAAGCGATTCGTCGGGAGCGCGGCGATGAACGGTGGCGTGATCCAAGCCGGGTCACTGCATGAGGTCGGCGATGACGCCGACGGTGTCGCCGCGGTATGAGCCGGGGCGGCCGCCGGTGGGTCCTTTGCCTCACCGCATCGCCTGGCATTTCCGACACAACCCCAAGCGTGAGCTGTGGTTGGCGTGGTGGACATTAGTCGTCTTCTACAGCCTCTACGGTGTGGTCTTCTTTGTGATCACGCACACCCAGCCTCCGCCAAGCCCCGCCTGGGACACCCAACGGGTCGTGCGGTGGTTCCACGGCAACCACTTTGGGTTACTTGTCGGCTTCGCCATCGTCTTCCTGGTCACTGGAATGACCGCAATCATCAACGCCTTGATTGCCTACTCGATGCGCCGCATGTCGGTCAGCCGTACCTTTGGCTACGTCTACCTAGTGTTGTATTCACTCAGTGCGGTGCCCGGGATGCTGCTGCTGTGTGTAGCGCTGACGGCGGGAGCCCTCCGGCGGGATCGAAATCCGGAATTAATCGTCTGGATCTACGACTTTGCTTTCCTGTCGTTCACGGGCACTATGGGTGTGTTCATGATCGGTTCGCTCGTGTGGATGCTTGCGATTCTGATCGACAGGAACCGGGTTTTCCCTAAGTGGTTCGGCTACCTGAACCTGTGCAACGCGCTCACCGAGGTCGTGGTGTCGCCAGCGTGGATCTTCCGACGCGGCGTCTTGGCGTGGAACGGCCAGATTGCCTGGTGGCTGGACGTGGTCGTGTTCGGCCTATATACGGGAGTCTTCATCTTCCTGCTTAGGCGGATGATCCAACGTGAGGACTTCGGTAGCGGGCCGCTGCCTGACCTCGCGAAGGCGTCGCAATGACCGCGCCGACACACAAGCGCGCCAGGTTCGTGCCCGGCCAGCCCGACATGTGGGCCTTCGTTTTGTTCGAGACCTTGGTTTTCACAGCCTATTTCGGCTTCTACCTGTTCTACCGCGCCCGAAGCCCCGAGCTCTTCCTGCACTCCCAGGCGCAGCTGGACCTGCGTATCGGGGTGTTCAACACGCTGGTCCTGCTGCTGAGCTCGTGGTCGGTGGCGCGGTGCGTCCAGTCGTCCCGCGCCGGCGCCTACCGGGCGGCGTTGCGGGACGCCTTCATCACTGCCGCATTCGCCGCAGTGTTCCTGTCGCTCAAGGTATTCGAGTGGGCGCGGTTGGTCCGCATGGGAAATGGATTGGACAGCAACGACTTCTTCACCTACTACTTCTTCCTCACCGGAATCCACTTCGTGCACCTGCTGATCGGCTTCGTCGTGCTCGGCATCATCGTCTACCAACTTCGGAGTACGGCGAGGCGATCCCAGGAGCTAATCGAGACCTGCGCCACGTACTGGCACACCGTCGATTTCCTGTGGGTGCTCATCTTCGCGTTGCTGTACGTGGTGAGGTGATCGACATCAAATTCAACAAGAGGCTGTTGATCGTCTGGCTCGTGCTGGCGTCGTTGACGCTCGCCTACCTATGGATCGATCACTCGCTCGACGGAACGCTGCGGGCCAGCGCGGTGGTCACGTCGAGCGTGATCGTGATCGCACTCGTCAAGGTGCGCATCATCTTTCGGGAGTTCATGGAGGTCCGGCAGGCCCCAGCCCTGCTGTGCCGACTCACGGACGCCTGGGTAGTGCTCATGGCCGTCGCACTGCTCGGCTGCTATTTCATCGGTAGAACGCTCGCCTGATAATTCGGACGTCATTGTCAACCCGCTTGACGCGAACGCGCGTAGTGTCATGCAGATATACGCCTTGCGTAACGGTTGAATAACGGTTGTCTGGCGGCGCCTTTGGCGTTTCACCC
The DNA here is from genome assembly GCF_001672675.1 of Mycobacterium sp. E2327. Classification (NCBI taxonomy): domain Bacteria; kingdom Bacillati; phylum Actinomycetota; class Actinomycetes; order Mycobacteriales; family Mycobacteriaceae; genus Mycobacterium; species Mycobacterium sp. E2327. Next base: position 11,631 of record NZ_LZKE01000196.1, on the reverse strand, counting down.
ACGCTCAATAGCATCGGCCAGATCTCGTAGTACACCGACGATCGGGTGGCGCCATGACGTTTCTCATTGCCGCACCGGCGACGGTGGCCGCGGCCGCCACGGAGCTGGCGGGCATCGGTTCGACACTGACCGCGGCCCATGCGCTCGCGGCCGCCGGAACCACCGCGGTGCTGCCCGCCGCTGCCGATGAGGTGTCGGCCGCGATCGCGTCGCTGTTCTCCGGCTACGGGCGGTCCTATCAGTCGTTGAACGCCCGGGCGGCGACCTTCAGCCAGCGGTTCGTGCAGGCGTTGAACGGCGCGGCGACTGCGTACGCGGCCGCGGAGGCGGCCAACGCCTCGCCGTTGCAGGCCCTGGAGGAAGAGGTGCTGGGTCTGATCAACGCGCCCACGAACGCGATGCTGGGTCGCCCGTTGATCGGCAACGGGGCCGACGGGGCGCCGGGAACCGGGCAGCCCGGCGGCCCCGGCGGGCTGCTGGCCGGCAACGGCGGCAACGGCGGGTCCGGCGCCGCAGGAAAACCCGGCGGCCGAGGCGGTGACGCCGGCCTGTTCGGCAACGGCGGCCGGGGCGGCGCCGGCGGCCCGGGCACGGCCGGTGCCGCCGGCTCGCCAGGTGTGAACGGCGGCAACGGGGGAACGGGCGGCGCCGGCGGCCACGGAGGCCTGGTTAGCGGCGATGGCGGCGCCGGCGGTAACGGCGGCGACGGCGGTGACGGTGCCGTCGGCGGCATCGGCGGCGCGGGCGGTGCGGGCGGCCAAGGTTCGGCGATGTCCGGCCATCCGGGCGCCGACGGCGGCAAGGGCCACGACGGGACCAGCCTCGGCGGCGGCACCGGCGGTCCCGGCACCGGCGGCACCGGGTCGGGCGTCTACTCGCCTTACGTCGACATCACGCTCTGGCCCGGCCCCAACGGATACGACTTCGCGACGGCCGCCCACAACGGAGTCAAAAACGCCACGCTCGCCTTCATCGACGCCGACCCGAACGGCAATGCCTCCTGGGGTGGCTACTCGGCGTACGACGTAACGGGCGGCACCCAAAGCGCTTTCATCGATAACCAGATCGCCAACATGAAAGCCGCCGGCATCACTGGGACCATCTCGTTCGGCGGCGCGTTCGGCACCGATCTCTCTGCCGTCAACGGCCAGACCCCGACCGCGCTGGCGCAGCAGTACGCGTCGATTGTGAATACCTACAAGATCTATAACCTCGACTTCGACGTCGAAGGTGCGTTGCAGGGCAACACTCAAGCGATGAACACCCAATCGAAGGCCATCGCCATCTTGCAGCAGCAGGAGGCGGCCAACGGCACGCCCGTGACCGTCTCATACACGCTGCCGGTGCTGCCGACGGGCCTGGTCGAGGGGCAGGGGGGCGGGCTGAACGTCCTGCAGGTCGCCGCGACCAATGGCGTGACCGTATCCCGCGTGAACGTCATGGCCATGGACTACGGCAACGGTTTCGACCAGACCGGCAACCCCGGCATGGGCGCGTACGCGATCGATGCCGCGACGGCCACCCATGCCCAGTTGATGACGCTCTACCCGTCGCTGACCAGCCAGCAGGCGTGGCACATGCTCGGCGTGACACCGTTGATCGGAATCAACGACGACCCAAGCGAAATCTTCGGCCTCGCCGACGCGCAACAGCTCACCGCTTTTGCCCAGCAGCACGACATCGGCGAGCTGTCGATGTGGGGGCTGCCCCGCGACCTCACGGGCACGTTGGGCGCGGTGGACGCTGTCGACGGCAGCGGAATTGCGCAAACCCCGTTCGAGTTCTCGGGCATCTTCGAGCAGATCGAGACCGCATCGCAACCCTGACGTCCGCCCCGGTTGGGCGAGCAGTCGCAAAAGCCCCCAATTTTGTTGCGATACGGGGGCTTTTGCGACTGCTCGGCGGTTGGGCCGGGACCGCCCTTACCCGTTCGGGGTGAAGGTGAGGTGGAGTTCGCTGAGCCCGCGCAGGATGTACGTCGGCTCGTAGGTGTAGCGACGATCGTCGGCGGGGCCGTGCCTGGTCTCGTTGATCTTGATGTCGCTCATCCGGTCCAGGATGCGCTCGATGGAGACGCGGCCCTCCACCCGGGCGAGCGGCCCGCCCGGACACGAGTGCACACCGCGCGCGAACGCCATGTGCTCGCGGACATTCTTGCGGCGCAGATCGAACTCGTGCGGATTGTCGAACCGGCGCGGGTCGCGGTTGGCCGCGCCCGGCAACACCATGACGACGGTGCCGGCGGGGATGTCGACGCCGCCGACCGTGGTGGCCCTGCGGGCCAGCCGCGAGTCGCTCTTGACGGGGCTGTCCATCCGCAGCGATTCCTCGATGAACCCGGGAATGAGGCTGCGGTCGTCGCGCAGCTGCTGCTGGATGTCGGGCCGCTCGCCGATCACCTGCAGCGCGGCGCTGAGCAGCTTGGCCGTGGTCTCCTGCCCGGCGGCGAAAAGGAATGTGGCGGAACGCACTACCTCGATGACCTCAGGTGTGGACCCGTCGGGGTACTTCGCCGTCGCCAGGGAAGTCAGGACGTCATTGCGCGGCTCGCGTCGCCGGTCCTCGATGTAGGCGCAGAACTTGTCGTCGAGCCACTCGAGCGGATTGATGCCGACCGACTCGTGGTCGAGGGCGCCCACCCGCGACTCGGGGCGGTCGGCGCCCAACACGACGCGAAACTCCTTGTGGTCCTCCTCGGGGACGCCGAGCAGGTCGGCAATCACCAAGGTGGCGAAGGGCTTTGAGTACTCGCTGATGAATTCGCACTCGCCGTTGGTCAGAAACTCGTCGAGCTGACGGTCGGCGAGGCGCCACATGAACTCCTCGTTCTGCTTCAGCCGGCTCGGGGTCAGCAGCTTGCTCAGCACCGAGCGGGCGCGGGTGTGGTCCGGGGGATCCATCGTCACCATGTGCTCGAACATCGGGAAGTAACTGCGGTGCTGGTCGATCTGGGGGCTGATGTCGTCACCCTCGGGCTGGAAGGGCAGCGGCGGGAACGGCCCGCCGAGCGCGACGATGTTCGAGAACGTGTCGGGATCCTTGTAGACCTCGCAGGCCTCGTCGTAGCCGGTGACGGCGACGACCCCGTGGTGCGGCAGCCGCAGCACCGGGTTTTGGCTGCGCAGATAGTCGAAGTAGGGGTGCGGATCGGGCACCAGAGATTGATCGGTGAAGAAGTCGATCGTGTCGAAGCTGGTCATAGGACTGCGTCTCCCTGGGCTGGTCTACCGGTGAGGTTCGGCGGCAAGCGGCACCGCCGCCCAATTCCGAAAGCCAAAAAATGTGCTGAGCACCTGCTTAGCATGGCGGTATTGTCAGGGTCAAGGTCGCAACGCGGTGCCGCGATACGATCCGTGTGGTCGGCACCAACGCAGAAATACGGAGCAGGGATTTGACTTCGGCCCGCAGAATCGGAGCGCCGGACGCGAAGAACCGCGCCCTGCTGCTCGACGCGGCCGAGCGGCTGATGGTCGAAGAAGGCTACGCAGCGGTGACGTCGCGCCGTCTCGCGAGCAAGGCGGGCTTGAAGCCACAGCTGGTGCACTACTACTTCCGGACCATGGACGAGCTGTTCCTCGAGGTCTTTCGCCGCCGCGCCGAGGAGGGTCTTCAAGTGCAAGCTCGCGCTCTGGACTGTCCTCAGCCGTTGTGGGCGCTGTGGCGATTCGGGACCGATCCCGCCTTCACCCGCATCTCAATGGAATTCATGGCGCTGGCCAATCACCGCAAGGAGATGCGAGCCGAAATCGCCTACTATGCCGAGCGTTTCCGCGAGGAACAGCGCCAAGCGGTGGCCGCCGCGCTGCAGCGCTACGGCGCGGATGGCAAGTGGGACGGTGGGGACGTGCCGCCGGTCGTGTGGACGGTTCTGATGACCAGCCTGTCGCGGTTTTTGGTGCTCGAGCAGGCGGTCGGTATTTCCGGCGGCCACGCCGAAACCGTGCAATTGGTCGAAGATCATCTACGTCGCCTGGAAGGCGAGCCGCGGCCCATCGAGGGCGTGCCGCAAAGCTGGATGGTTCACCAGGTCCGCAGCGAACAGAGCGCGCCCTTGGGGCCGATGTTGGAGACCACGACCTTGCCGTCCACCGACAGGTCGCACTGAATGCCGCCTTGGGCCAGCGGTTCACGACCGGTGGTGGCGGTGACCATCGCCCACTGGTCGGGGTTCAACAGGTTCACCGGCTGAACCCACGGCTTACCCGGAGCGACGTCGGCGTGCACCTGCGGGGTGAATGAGTAGTTGTTGTGGCTGTAGTCGGAGAAGAGCGTCGGATCCTGATCCTGGTAGAAGATGTCGACGTAGGCCGGGCTCTTGGCCGAAACGATGTACACGACCTGATGCCAGACCGGGTCGGCATGTGCGCGTCCAGGGCTGACCAACGGACCCGTCAGCCCCAGCAAAATCGCCGAGCCGACGCCCAACAGTTTCTTCGCGGTGCTGATCATGTCGCTCCTTCGGCTGCCGGGCGCGGACTGGCGGTGCGGTTCATCACCCGCTCTGCGGCCTGCCAGTGGGCGTCGGCAACCCACAGCCGTGCAAAGGATGCTATCGCTTCGTCCGCGGAAACGCCGCTGATTACCCGCTTTATCTCGGCCGCCGGGTGGCGGGCCAGCGACGTGGCGATCGATCGCCAGCCCTCGTCGAACGAGGCGCGCGGAATCACCAAGTCCACCAAGCCGATCCGCTCCGCTTCGGCGGCGTCGAGGGCGGTTCCGGTGCCCGCCAACAGCAATGCCTTGCTCTTGCCGACGATCGCGGCCAGCCGTTCGGCGCCGCCCCAGGCCGGCATGATCTCCAACGCCACCTGATTGAAGGCGATCTTGATGTCGTCGGCGGCCACCCGGATGTCGGCCGCCACCGCGACTTCGGCGCCGCCCCCGAAGGCGTGGCCGTTCAGGACGGCGACGACGGGGGCGGGGAACGCAGCGAGCTGATCGCAGATGGACCGCATCCGTTTCGCCATCGCCGCGGCGTCCTCTTCGGTCCGCAGCGCGCTCAGCTCCTTGAGGTCGCCGCCCGAGACGAACGCCCGGTCGCCGGCGCCCTTGATGACCAGGGCTCGCGCGCCGGCCGCGGCATCGATCGCCTTCTCGAGCTGCCCCATGGTGTCGGGCGCGATGGCGTTGCGCGCGTGGGGGCGATCGATGGTGAGCACCGCAAGGCCCTCATCGAGCTCCAGGTCCACCATGGGTTATCGCTCCAATAAAAGGACAGCCGAAAAGCCGATATTGGCATTCTCTTTCGGGGAGAATAACATCATCGCAGCAGGTCCAGAAGCTCGTCACCCAGGATCGAGGTGGCCCAGTGGGTAACCGAATGGTGGTCGTCGCCGCCGCCGCGCTCGCCGTCGCCGGCCTCGGCGCCTGCAGCCCCAAGGCGCAAACCCAGCTCTCCAGCACCGCGTCGGTGACCGTCAACGGAAACGACGCGAAGATCAACGTCGTCAAGTGCAGCCAGTTGGAGTGGTACCGCACGATCGACATCGGCGGCGACTTCGCCGGGGCCAAGGTCGTCATCGATCAACGGGCGCAGCCGCTCACCGCCCAATCCGTGCGCATCCAAAACCTGGGTGGCTTCACCGGCATGTATTCGAAGGACGATGGCGGCAACGCGGACATGAGCTTGAGCGGCGAGAAATTCACGATTACGGGCACGGCCAACGGCTTCAAGACCGACAAGCCGAACGAACCGGCTTCCGCCTCGTTCAAGATCATCGCCAACTGCTGACCGCGCAGGACAGGGCGCCCCGACAGGGGGCACGTTGCGAACGAGCGCCTCGAGAGAATAGTATTCTCGCAAATTGCGAAGGAGGATCTCATGGGCCAGCTGTCACATCGGGAGGACGTCCCGTTTCCGATCTTTGACGCGGATAACCATCTGTACGAGCCACCGGAGGCGCTGACCAAGTTCTTGCCCAAGGCGTACAAGGACTACGTCCAGTACGTGCAGATCAATGGACGCACCAAGATCGCCATCCGCGGCCACATCAGCAACTACATTCCCAACCCGACCTTCGAGGTCGTCGCCCGGCCGGGCGCCTGGGAGGAGTACTTCAAGTACGGCAACCCGGACGGCAAGAGCAAGCGTGAGCTGTTCGGCGAGCCGATGCGTGCGATCCCGGCGTTCTTCGAGCCCGGCCCGCGCCTGGAGAAGATGAACGAGCTGGGGTTGGACCGCACCCTGATGTTCCCGACCCTGGCCAGCCTGCTGGAGGAGAGGCTGCGCGACGACCCGGTCGCCATCCATGTCCTGATCCACGCGCTGAACGAGTGGCTGGACGAGGTCTGGGGCTTCAACTACCAGAACCGGATCTTCACCACCCCGGTCATCACCCTGCCAATCGTGGAGAAGGCGATCGAGGAACTGGAATGGGCCGTCAAGCGCGGGGCCCGCTGCATCCTGATCCGCCCGGCCCCGGTCCCCGGCTTCCGTGGCCCGCGGTCGTTCGCGCTGCCCGAGTTCGACCCGTTCTGGGAGCGGGTCGTCGAGCACGACGTGCTGGTCGGCATGCACTCCAGTGACAGCGGCTACTCCCGCTACACGTCCGAGTGGGACGGCGCCGAACAGGAGATGTTGCCGTTCCAGACGAACGCGATGGGCATCCTCAACGAGTGGCGGCCGATCCAGGACGCGGTCGGCTCGTGGGTGATCCACGGCGCGCTGTACCGCCACCCGAAGCTGAAGGTCGCGATCGTCGAGGCCGGTTCCAAGTGGATGACCCCGCTCCTGGACGGCCTGGCCGAGGTCTTCCGCAAGGCCCCGGAGGCGTTCCCCAGCGACCCGGTCGAGATGGTCAAGAACCGGATCCACGTGAGCCCGTTCTTCGAGGACGGCATCGACGATCTGATCAACCTCGTCGGCGTAGATCAGGTGCTCTACGGCTCGGACTGGCCACACCCGGAGGGGCTGGCGGAGCCGACGTACTACGTCAATGCGCTGTCGCACCTGTCGGTCGACGACCAGGCCAAGATCATGGGCGGCAACCTCGGTCGGCTCGTCACGGTGTGACGCACCGGCTGATCCCGGCATGGCAGACCATCCCCGAGATGGTCTTGAGCGCGGCGGACCGTTTCGGTGACGCGGAGGCGGTCGTCGACGGTCCGCTGCGCTTGACGTTCAACGAGGTCGTTGAGCGGATCCGTTGTGCCGCAGGCGCGTTCGCGAACCTCGGTGTCGACAAGGGTGACCGCGTCGCGATCTGGGCGCCCAACTCGGCGGAGTGGATCATCGCGGCGTTCGGGCTGCTGACCGCGGGCGGCGTGCTGGTGCCGGTCAACACCCGGTTCAAGACCGAAGAAGCCGGCGACATCATCGCCCGCAGCCGAGTCAAGGCCGTCCTGGTGCAGAAGGGCTTTCTCGGCCAGGACTACACGGCACGGGCCGGGACGCCCGTCATCGATCTAAAGTCCGACTTTCTTTCCAGCGGTGCCCCGTTCGAGCGGGCGGTCAGCGGTGACGACGTCGCGGACATCATCTTCACCTCGGGCACGACCGGCCGCCCGAAGGGCGCGATGATGAATCATCGCCAGACGCTGCGGATGTACGAGGAATGGGCCACGCTCGCCGATCTGCGCCGAGGCGACCGCTACCTGCAGATCAACCCGTACTTCCACACCTTCGGCCTGAAGGCGGGACTGGTCACGTCCTTCCTGCGCGGCGCGACGATGCTGCCGGTCGCCGTGTTCGATGTCGACACGGTGGTGGATTTGATTGCGCGCGAAGGCATCACGATGCTGCCCGGGCCGCCGACGCTGTACCACTCGCTGCTCACGATTCAAGACAAGTCCAAGCTGTCGACGCTGCGGGCCGGTGTGACCGGTGCGGCGGACATTCCGGTCGAGCTGGTCCGTCGCATCCACGACGAATTGCCGTTCCAGACGCTGATGACCGGTTACGGCCTCACGGAGGCCGGCAACGTCACGCTGTCGCTGCCCGGCGATTCCTTCGAGGACGTGGCCACCACCGCCGGCGTGCCGTGCGAGGGAGTCGAGGTGCGCATTGCCGACGACGGTGAGGTGCTGGTTCGCGGCTACGGCGTCATGCAGGGCTACCTCGACGACCCGGTCGCCACCACGGAGGCGATCGACGCCGACGGCTGGCTGCACACCGGAGACCTGGGCAACTTCACCGATTCGGGCCGGCTCCGGATCGTCGGGCGCAAGAAGGACATGTTCATCGTCGGCGGATTCAATGCCTATCCCGCCGAGATCGAAGGCTTCCTGATGAACCACCCGGCGGTCGCGCAGGCGGCGGTGATCGGCGTTCCCGACGAGCGGCTCGGCCAGGTGGGCAAGGCGTTCGTGGTCCGCAAAGACGGCGAAAACACGGTCAGCGCCGACGAATTGGTCGACTGGTGCCGCGAGCGCATGGCGGGCTTCAAGGTGCCGCGTTCGGTCCAGTTTCTGGAGGCCCTGCCGCTCAACGCCACCGGCAAGGTGGTCAAAGACTTGCTGCGCTAGCCACGTGCGGCCTCATCGTATGTCCGATTAGAGAACCCCGTTTCCACAGCTTGTTGTGCATTTGTACAGTGGCGACGCAGTGGTACGGGCCGAGCTCTCAGGCGAAGGTGATAACGTGGCTCTCCTGGTCGTCGTGACATTCGCGGCGGAAGAATATCGGCGCAGATGCTCGCCGCTAATGCGCATCCCGAGTATGGTGGCCCAACGGCGACGACGCCCTGCTGGGACGCCGTGGCCAGCGCGGGCAAGCGGTAGAGGAGTTTGGCATTGAGTCACGAGCAGCCTCGTTCTCGGGCTGGTGAACGGTGAGTGGCGGCGCCCGCCAGAATGCCGCTGACACGAAATCGGTTCCGGTGAACGAGGACAAGACCCCAAGCACTGCCGCCGAAATCCGGGCGCTGGCCGAACAGGCCGAGGCGGAAGCCCAAGAAGCGGAAGCCCTTGCCGCCGCCGCGCGCGCACGGGCCCGCGCCATCCAGTTGCGCCGCGAGGCCGAACTCGCGGAGGCCAAGCTCTCCGAAAGCAAGCAAGCAGCCACCGAAGAAGCCGTCGTAGCAGAAGAGGCCGCGGACGCGACAGAATCCGTCCAGCCCGAGGTGTCCGACGTGGCGCCCGAGGTGAAGGCGGACCAGACCGCGGCCGCCGAAGACGCCGAAGCTGCGGACACCGAAGCTGCCGACACCGAAGAGCCGGTCGCCGAGGCCGACGAGGCCGAGGCGCCGGCGCCGGCCGGCCGCCGGCTCCGCCTGGCCCGACGGCTTCGCCGCCCGAAGTGGTCCACCCTCGCCGCTTCCGTGGCGATCATCGTGATCCTCGTCGCGTTGGCGGGCAGTGGCTACATGATCAAGGAGCACCGCGACGCGGTCCGGCAGCGACAGCGCGCCGCCGAGTTCGTCGCCGCCGCGCGCCAGGGCGTCGTGACGTTGACGTCGCTGGACTTCAACAACGCCAAGCAAGGCGTGCAGCGCATCCTGGAGAACTCCACCGGCACGTTCAAGGACGACTTCCTGAAGATGGCCGACGATTTCACCAAGGTGGTGGAGCAGTCGAAGGTGGTGTCGCAGGGCAGCGTTCAGGCCGCGGCCGTGGAGCTGGACTCGATGACGAAGGATTCGGCGGTGGTGCTGGTGGCCTCCACCTCCGAGGTCACCAATGCGGCCGGCGCCAAACAGGATCCGCGTAACTACCGGCTCATCGTGACGGTCACTCGCGACGGTGGCCAGCTCAAGATATCGAAAGTCGAGTTTGTGCCGTGACCGCAGACGAAAAATCGGTCCAAGACACCACGGAAGTCGAGGAGACGGCGGAGGCCGAAGAGGCGACCGAGGTAGCAGAACAGGCGCAGCCCGCCGAGGACGTCGACAATCACGGTAGAGCGCCCGGCCGCTGGAAGCGCCTTGCCGCCCAGGCGAAGAAACGGTCGGCTGGCAAGGTGGTCCCGGCCGTGCTGGCCTTGCTCGTGGTCGCCTCGCTGGCACTGCTGGGCTGGCAGTATTGGTTCTCCTACCGGCCGGACCGCGCGACCGATGCGTCGGCCGCGAAGTCCGCCATCTCCGCCGCCAGCGACGGAACGGTGGCGGTGCTGTCGTATTCGCCCGATACCCTCGACCGCGATTTCTCTTCCGCGAAGTCACACCTGACCGGCGACTTCTTGTCCTACTACGACCAATTCACCCAGCAGATCGTCGCCCCCGCGGCCAAGCAGAAGTCGGTGAAGACCAGCGCCGTGGTGCTGCGCGCCGCGGTGTCCGACCTGCGCCCGGATTCGGCCACCGTGCTGTTGTTCGTCAACCAGAGCACGCAGAGCAAGGACAGGCCGGAGCCGACGTTCACCAACAGCAGCGTGACGGTCACGCTGACGAAAGCCAATGGGAAGTGGCTTATTTCGTCGTTCAACCCGGTTTAGGACAACCACGTTGAGCACCGGTGACATTCACTCGATGGTGATCGCATCGGACTATCGCGTCCCCGACCCGACCCGGGTGTGGCCGCTGCTCGAGCGCAACAAGGCGGCGCTCGCCGACATCGGCGCCCACCACGTGCTGGTGTACACGTCCACCCACGAGCACGGGCGCGTGCTGGTGATGATCGGGGTGCACAGCCGCGAGCCCATCGTGGAGCTGCTGCGCTCGCGGGTCTTCTTCGACTGGTTCGACGCCGCCGGCGTCGAGGACATACCCGCGGTCTTCGCCGGCGAGATCATCGACAGATTTGTTCCGCAACCGTCGCCCAAGCCGGCCGCGCCCGGCGTGGTGGTGTGCGCGATCGCGTCCGTCGAGGACGTCTCGACCCTGACCGCGGGATTCCGCTCGGCCATGGACGGGCTCGCCGGGGCCGGCGTCCGAAAGACCTCGGTATTCCAGGCTTTCGACGACGATCACGAGGTGCTGATCCTGTCGGAGTTTCCCGACGAGGGCGCCGCCCAGCGGTGGATCGACCATCCCGACGCCGCGGCGCAATGGATGTCGGGCGTGGGCGTCGGCGCCCACCCGCCGGTGTTCGTCGGCCGGCTTTACGACACGATGCGCATCGAGGACGACTGAGCGCGGCTGATGTTCGTCTGCCTGTGCAACGGCGTCACCAGCCAGACGGTCGCCGAATGCGTCGCCGCCGGGGCGTCCACGACCAAGGAGGTCGCCCAGGCGTGTGGGGCCGGCGCCGATTGCGGGCGCTGCCGGCGCACCGTGCAGGCGATGCTGCGCTCATCGACCCCGGACCGGAGCGGGCGCTCGCGCTAGGCTTTTGAGCGGCGCGCGTTGGCCTCCGGCGACATGGATCCGACGAGTTGGCCGAGCAGACGCGGGATCTCCAGCCGCGGCAAGACCACCTCGACGAACACCATGCGGTCCTGATGCTGCGCCGCCGCCGTGAACGCGTCATCGAGTTCGCCGTAGGTCTGCGCGCGGAACGCCAGGTGGTTGGAGACCCCCAGCGCGCGCGGGACGTCGGTCCAACTCCAGCTCACGATGTCGTTGTACGGGGCCGTCTTTCCATGAATGGCCCGTTCGACGGTGTAGCCGTCGTTGTTGACGACCACGATGACCGGGGACAGTCCCTCGCGGGAGAAGATGCCGAGTTCCTGCACGGTCAGCTGCGCCGCGCCGTCGCCGATCAGCAGCACAGTCCTGCGGTCCGGATGCGCCACCGCCGCCCCGACCGCCGCGGGCA
>NZ_LZKE01000195.1:0-531 GCF_001672675.1 Mycobacterium sp. E2327 | reverse complement strand
GGCCCACCTGATCCCGATCCAGGACGCCGGGCTACAGACCCACCTGCGCAGCCTGGACATCAAGTTCACCCAGCGCCGGGATCTGGTCGCCGGCTAGCGTCCATGCGGCCTCCATGCAGCCGCGTCGTTTGACGAATAGGGTGGCTGGACATGAAGCTGCCGCTGCTGGGACCGGTGTCGCTGACGGGGTTCCAGAACGCCTGGTTCTTCCTGTTCCTGCTGGCCGTGGCGCTGCTGACCGGGATCTACGTCGTGGTGCAGTTCGCCCGTCGGCGTCGGGTGCTGCGGTTCGCCAACATGGAGGTGCTGGAGCGGGTCGCGCCGCTGCGCTCGGGCCGGTGGCGGCACGTGCCGACGATCCTGCTCGCCGCGTCGCTGGTGCTGTTGACCACGGCCATGGCCGGGCCGACGTCGGACATCCGGATTCCGCTCAACCGCGCGGTCGTGGTGCTGGTCATCGACATGTCGAACTCGATGCGCGCGACCGACGTCGAACCCAACCGGCTCAAGGCGGCCGAGCAGGCGGCCAGC
>NZ_LZKE01000194.1:0-12716 GCF_001672675.1 Mycobacterium sp. E2327 | reverse complement strand
TAAGCGGTTAAGTAGTCAACGACAAAGTCCGCTTCGTCTTGCAGTAGACGACTACTGCAGCCCGCCCCGCCGTGTGCGCCGCCGGCCCCGCCGGTCCCGCCGACGCCGCCGTCGTTGATCCAGGAGAAGCCGCCGTGCCCGCCGGCCCCACCGACCCCGGTTTGGCTGGTTCCCCCGGGACCCCCGGGGCCACCGTCGCCCCACACCAGGCCGGTGCCGCCGTCCCCGCCGACCCCACCGGTACCGGAGTGGCTGGATCCGCCGGCGCCGCCGGCGCCGCCCCAGCCGGCGAGGAGCGGCCCGTCGCCGCCGCGCCCGCCGGCGCCGCCGACGCCGGCATCGCTGAATCCGCCGGGTCCGCCGTTCCCGCCGCCCGGGCCCAACAGCCCGCTGAGCAGCCCGCCTGTCCCGCCGGCGCCGCCGGCCCCGCCGTCGCCGAGAAGCGAGCTGCCGCCGGCGCCGCCGGCCCCGCCGGCGCTGAACAGCAGGCCCCCGTTGCCGCCGCGTCCGCCGGCCCCGCCGACGCCACCGGGCGCCGTGCTCGCTCCGCCCGCACCGCCGGCGCCGCCGTAGCCCAACAGCGGGTCGCCGGAATTGCCGCCGGCCCCGCCGGCGCCGCCGTTGCCGGTCGCCGAGCTTCCGCCTGCCCCGCCGGCCCCGGCGTATCCCAGCAGCCCGGAGGCGCCGCCGTTACCGCCGTTCTGGCCAGGCGCGCCGGAGCCGCCGGCGCCGCCGTTGCCCAGCAGCCACCCGCCGGGCGCCCCGTCTTGCCCGGTGCCCGGTGTCCCGTTGGCGCCGTTGCCGATCAGCGGACGTCCGGTCAGCGCCAGGCTCGGCCCGTTGATCGCGTTGAGCAGATCCCCCTCGATGGTCTGTGCCGGATTGGCCGTGAACGCCGCGACATTGGCGGCCTCCGCGCTCGCATAGGACCCGGCACCCGCGGTCAACGTCTGCACGAATTCGTCGTGAAACGCGGCCGCCTGGGCGCTCAGCGCCTGAAACCGTTGGCCGTGGCTGGAAAACAGCGAAGCGATCGCCGCGGACACCTCGTCCTGGGCCGCGGCGATCACCCCCGTGGTATGGGTCGCGGCTGCCGCGCTGGCGGCGTTGAGGGTCGAGCCGATATTCGCCATATCACCGGCGGCCGTTGACAGTACGTCCGGCGCGGCGATCAGATACGACATATCCACCCACCCATTCGCTCGTCGGGTCGACCTGGATGAAACCGAGGCGAAGCGCAATCCAGCGTCGAACGAATCGGCGGGGCGGTCTGCAGTAGTCGTCTACTGCAAGACGAAGCGGACTTTGTCGTTGACTACTTAACCGATGGGTCTCGCGGCCGTAGCGGGCGCTTACCTGTGAATCGGCGTTCGGCTATCGATTGAAACCGCTTGGCCTCCTAGGATTTGAACGCAGCGCCGGAAGGCGAAGGAGGCCACGATGCCGGGTGGAAAGCCGAACATCCTCGTCATCTGGGGCGACGACATCGGGATCACCAACCTCAGCTGTTACAGCCAGGGCCTGATGGGCTATCGAACCCCCAACATCGACCGGATCGCGGCCGAGGGCATGCTGTTCACCGATTCATACGGCGAGCAGAGTTGCACCGCCGGCCGCGCGTCGTTCATCACCGGCCAAAGCGTCTACCGCACCGGGCTTTCCAAGGTCGGCATGCCCGGTGTGGACGTCGGGCTGTCGGCCGACGACCCGACGATCGCCGAGCTACTGAAACCGCTCGGGTATGCGACGGGCCAGTTCGGCAAGAACCACCTCGGCGACCTCAACAAACACCTGCCGACGGCGCACGGCTTCGACGAATTCTTCGGCAATCTCTATCACCTGAACGCCGAGGAGGAACCCGAGCACCCCGACTACCCCACCGAGCAGGAGGCGCCGCTGCTGCGCAAGGCGCTGCTGCCGCGCGGGGTGATCCACTCCTGGGCCACCGACCAGGACAGCGATGAGGCCGACGAGCGTTACGGGCCGGTGGGTAAGCAGCGCATCGAGGACACCGGGCCGCTGACCAGGAAGCGGATGGAGACCGTCGACGACGAGTTCACCGCGGCGTGCGTCGACTTCGTCAAGCGCCAGCATGCGGCGGGCACCCCGTTTTTCGTGTGGATGAACACCACCCACATGCATTTCCGGACGCACACCAAACCCGACTCGCTCGGGCAGGCGGGGCGCTGGCAGTCGCCGTATCACGACACGATGATCGACCACGACCGCAACGTGGGTGAGCTGCTGGACGCGCTCGACGAGCTCGGCATCGCCGACGACACCATCGTCATCTACAGCACCGACAACGGTCCGCACTCCAACAGCTGGCCCGACGGGGCCACCACGCCGTTTCGCAGCGAGAAGAACACCAACTGGGAGGGCGCGTTCCGGGTGCCCGAAATGATTCGCTGGCCCGGGAAGATCCCGGCCGGCACGGTGTCCAACGAGATCGTCCAGCACCACGACTGGTTGCCGACCTTCCTGGCCGCCGCGGGTGACCCGGACATCGTCGACAAGCTCAAGAAGGGCCATCAGGTCGGGGACAAACGGTTCAAGGTCCATATCGACGGCTACAACCTGCTGCCGTATCTGACCGGCGAGGTCGCCGAAAGCCCCCGCAAGGGCATGATCTACTTCTCCGACGATTGCGACGTGCTCGGCATCCGGTACGACAACTGGAAGCTGGTGTTCATGGAGCAGCGCTGCGCGGGCACGCTGCGGATCTGGTTCGAGCCGTTCACGGCGTTGCGGGCGCCGAAGATGTTCAACCTGCGCACCGACCCGTTCGAGCAGGCCGACATCACGTCGAACACCTACTGGGATTGGCTGATCGACCGCATCTATATGGCGTTTTTCGGTGTGGCGCTGGTGAACCGGTTCCTGGAGACGTTCAAGGAGTTCCCACCGCGGGCCAAGCCGGCCTCGTTCACCATCGACCACGCGGTGGAACAGCTCAACGAGTTCCTCGCCTCTCGCGGCAAGTGACGACGCTCCACACCTGGAACGACGGTCCGGCGAAATCGGCGATCGTCGACTTCGTTCACCGCGTAACAAGCGAAGGCTCAAGCGATTTCGTCGAGCGGGACGCCCGCGTGGCGGTGTTCGACAACGACGGCACGCTGTGGTGCGAGAAGCCGATGTACATCCAGCTCGACTTCCTGGTGCGCCGATTCGCCGAGCAGGCAACGGCGGACCCGAGCCTTCGCGAGCGTGAGCCCTACAAGGGCGCGTACCACGGCGACCTGACCTGGCTGGCCGGCGCGGTGGCCAAGCACAATCGGGGCGACGACTCCGAGCTCAAACCGCTTGTGGCCGCGATACTTTCCGCCCATGCCGCGATCACCGTCGAGGAACACCGTGCCCGGGTCGAGGCTTTCTTTCGCGACGCCACGCACCCGACGCTGGGGCGGCCGTACACGTCGTGTGCCTACCGGCCCATGGTGGAGCTGCTGCGCTACCTGGAGGCCCACGGATTCACCGCCTTCATCGTCTCGGGCGGCGCGCGGGACTTCATGCGGCCCGTCACCGGCATGCTCTACAACATTCCGCCCGAGCGGGTGGTGGGCAGCTCGGTGGGCCTGACCTATCGCGACGGCCACCTGTTCACCACGGAGCAACCGGAGTTCCTCGACGAAGGGCCGGTGAAGCCGGTGCGGTTGTGGAGTCGGATCGGGCGACGGCCGATCCTGGCGGCCGGCAACTCCAACGGCGACATCGAGATGCTGGAATTCACCGGCGCCCCGGCGACGCCGTCGTTGCGGCTGCTGATCCGCCACGACGACGCCGAGCGCGAGTTCGCGTACACCGGGGGAGCGGAGCGGGCGCTCGGGCTGGCCGAGCGAAACGCCTGGACGGTCGTCAGCATGCGAGACGATTGGAAGGCCGTGTTTGACTGACGATCTGATCTGGATTCCCGAACAGACCGCGGTCCTGGGTTCCGACGAACACTACCCGGAGGAAGCCCCCGCGCGGCCGGTCAGTGTGGCGGGCTTCTGGATGCAGGCCCGCCCGGTCACGAACATGGAATTCGGCGAATTCGTCGCCGCGACAGGGTATATCACCGTCGCCGAGCGGGCCCTCGATCCCGCGGACTACCCCGGCGCCCCGAAAGAGAACCTGCAGCCCGGATCGATGGTGTTCACCCGGACCAGCGGCCCGGTCGACCTGCGCCATCTGAGCCAATGGTGGACTTGGACGCCCGGGGCGTCGTGGCGGCACCCCGTGGGGCCGCACTCGTCGATCGCGAAGCGAGCCGACCATCCCGTCGTCCACGTCGCGTACGAAGACGCTCGGGCCTACGCGGACTGGGCGGGACGCTCCCTGCCGACCGAGGCGGAATGGGAAACCGCGGCCCGCGGCGGCCTGGACCACGCGACGTACACGTGGGGTGACGACCCTGAGGCGTCGGGGCAGCGCCTGGCCAACTACTGGCACGGCGACTTCCCGTGGCGCCCCGACGCCGGCTACGGGCGCACCACACCGGTGGGCAGTTTCCCGCCCAACGGTTACGGCCTGTTCGACATGGCCGGCAACGTGTGGGAGTGGACCACCGACTGGTATGCCGACACGCGCGC
The DNA here is from genome assembly GCF_001672675.1 of Mycobacterium sp. E2327. NCBI lineage: Bacteria > Bacillati > Actinomycetota > Actinomycetes > Mycobacteriales > Mycobacteriaceae > Mycobacterium > Mycobacterium sp. E2327. The sequence goes on along the minus strand of NZ_LZKE01000194.1, from coordinate 8,142 downwards.
CGGCGAGCCCTCCGAAGGGGACAGCTACGACCCGGCCCAGCCGCAGTTCCGGGTGCCGCGCAAGGTGATCAAGGGCGGCTCGTTCCTGTGCGCCGACAGCTACTGCCAGCGCTACCGGCCCGCCGCGCGCCGACCACAACCGATCGATACCGGCATGAGCCACATCGGCTTCCGGTGCGTCGTGCGGCCCGGCGCCGTTGTCGGGTGATCCGGCGGTATGGCACCCTCAGGGCGTGAACGAGCAACCCTTGAGGCCATTTCGCATCGACGTGCCCGACGGTGATCTTGACGATCTGCGCTCGCGGCTGGCGCGCACCCGGTGGCCGGAGGCCGAATGCGTCGACGACTGGAGCCAGGGCATTCCGCTGGCGTACACCCGCGAATTGGCCGACTATTGGGCCACCACATACGACTGGCGGTCCCGCGAGGCGGCGCTCAACCGCTTCGATCAGTTCGTCACCGAAATCGACGGGCTGGACATTCATTTGATCCACCAGCGCTCGCCGCACGACGACGCCTTCCCGTTGGTGATCACCCACGGCTGGCCGGGCTCGATCGTAGAGTTCCACAAGGTGATCGAGCCGTTGACCAATCCGGCGTCGGGGCGCGCCGAGGACGCGTTTCACGTCGTGTGCCCGTCGCTTCCGGGATACGGCTTTTCGGGCAAGCCTACCTGGACGGGCTGGGGCGTCGAACGGATCGCCGACGCGTGGGAGACGCTGATGCTGCGCCTCGGCTACGACCGCTACGGCGCCCAGGGCGGCGACTGGGGCGCCGCGGTCACCACGCAGATCGGCCGAAACGGCGGGCACTGCGCGGCAATTCACCTGAACATGCCGATCGGGCGGCCCACTAAGGAGGCGCTCGCCGACCCGACCCCGGAGGAGCAACGCGCGCTGGCGTCGATGGCCGAGCACCGCAAGTGGGGCACCGGCTATTCCAAGCAGCAGTCCACCCGGCCGCAAACGCTGGGGTACGGGCTGGTCGATTCGCCGGTGGGGCAGCTGGCGTGGATCGTCGAGAAGTTCTGGGCGTGGGCCGATTGCGACGGGCACCCCGAGAACGTGTTCAGCCGCGACGAGCTGCTGGACAACGTGATGATGTACTGGGTGACCGGCACCGGCGCGTCGTCGGCCCGGCTGTACTGGGAAAGCTTCCGGGTCTTTGGTCAGATGGACCGGGTCGAATTGCCCACCGGCGTCAGCGCTTTTCCGGGCGAGCTCCTGAAGGCGCCGCGAAGGTGGTGCGAGCCGGTGTACAACATCACGCACTGGACCGACATGCCGCGCGGCGGGCACTTCGCCGCGTTCGAGCAACCGGAGTTGTTTGTCGATGACGTCCGCGCGTTCTTCGCGACGGTGCGCTGAGCGACGGCGCGTCACGCACCCGGTGGTGCGAAGAGCTCCAAGGCGATGCCGTCGGGGTCGCGAAAGCTCAGTCCCGAGCCATAGGACGCGTCCACGATGCCGCCATGCTCGACGCCCAGCTCGTCCAGCCGCGTGACCCACTTCTCAAGGTCGGCGCGGCTGGCGCACCCGAAGCCGACATGGTCGAGCCCGACCCGCAGCTCGCTGAACGCCTCGTCGGGGGCGTGGCGGTCGTGCTGGTGAATGCCGAATATGGTGTGGCCATCGAGCATCCACACCAGGTGCCGAAAGCCGGCGTCGGTGTGCTCGTCGAGGATCGGCTCGGCGTCGAAAAGCCTGCAGTACCAGGGGCCGCTGATCTCGAGGTCACGCACCGTGACCGCGATGTGGTTGAGCGGGGGGAAGGGCATGGCCCGACTCTACCGTCAGACGATCCGCCAGCCCCTCCGAGCCCGAAAACGCATGTCCCACAGGTAAAGCTGATAGCCGAAGATCCAGGCGCGGTGCGGGATGAGCCGATCTGCCAGGCGCAGGGCGGTCAACAGATATTCGAACCGGCGCTGCTGGGCCCGCGACCAGTCCAGCTCCATCATCGCCCGAAATTCCGGGGCCAAGAATCCCGTCGTCGCGAACAGGTTGACCGGCCCACCAAGTGCCCGAAGTGGCAGCGGAAGGAACGCCATTGAGGCCACGCCGCGCAGGTGTTCGCGCACCGGCGGGTCGATGCGCAGCTCGTCGAGGGAGCGCTTCCAATACTCGTCGAACGCGGCGAGGTCCGGCGGCCACATGCGCTCGGGCACCTGCAGCGTGGTCCCGAGCCGTTTGGCGTCGCGATAGACGGCTTCGGCACTGGCGTCCTCCAGTGGGCCGTGCAGGAACTCGTGCTGGTCGACGAAATAGCGGTACAGGCAGGCGGCCACCCACAGCTGCAACCTGGGATCAAAAGCGTTGTAGGACACCGGACTCGACGATGTCGAGCGAACCTGCCGGTGCGCGGTGTCCACCGCGTCGCGGATCAAAGCCCGGTCCGATTCGGTTCCGATGGCGGCGACGGCCAGGTAGGTGCCGGTGGTGCGCGCCCGCTTGAACGGATGCTTGTAGACGTTGCCGCTGTCCACCGGGCTTTCCAGCACGCCGTAACCGACGCCGGGCAGGGAGAGCTGCATGATCACGTTTGCCGCGGGCAGCAACATCGCCGCCGGGTTCAGCAAATCGGCGATCCGGGTTGCGGGCCGCTTCATCGCGGATTACCCCTCATGGAGTCGAGTACACCACGGCAAACCGTTATATCCGCCCAAAAGTGGGCAGACCAGAGCGATGAGTACCCAACCTGGCCCGATCCGGCCGCTACCGCGCGCGCCCAGCCTGTCACCGACGGCCGACCCCGACGCATTGCTGTGGTGGGTGGTCGGCCTGCTGATCCTCGTGGTGATCGTGGCGGCCATCTTGGCCATCTAGTTGCCGACCCCGGTCGCGGCCGGTGTGAGACGCTGCCGGGGTGCGTGCGACTCGGTCCCGGGCCGCCGGCGTGCTGGCCGGCTACCTGACCGACCTCGCACTGGACGACCCCAGCCGGGGCCATCCGGTTGCGGTGTTCGGCCGGGCGGCCGCGGTGTTGGAGCGCGCCACCTACCGCGACGCCAAGGGGGCCGGCGCGCTGCACGTGGGCGCGCTGGTCGGTGCGGTGACGCTGCTGGGCGCGCGGGCCTCGCGTCGGGATGGGTTGCTGGCCACGGTGGCGGCGACGTGGGTCTGCCTGGGCGGGACGTCGTTGGCGCGCACCGGCCTGCAGATGTCGCGACTATTGGAGAGCGGTGACGTCGATGCCGCCCGACGGCTGCTGCCGTCACTGTGCGGGCGCGACCCGGCCCGGCTGGACGCCGCCGGCCTGACGCGCGCGGCGCTGGAGTCGGTCGCGGAGAACACCTCCGACGCCGAGGTGGCGCCACTGCTGTGGGCGACGGCCGGCGGGGTGCCCGGGGTGCTGGCGTACCGCGCCATCAACACGCTGGATTCGATGATCGGCCACCGCTCGCCGCGCTATGCCCGATTCGGTTGGGCCGCCGCGCGATTGGACGACGCGGCCAACTACCTGCCCGCCCGCGTGACCGCGGCGCTGGTGGTGCTGTGCGCACCGCTGGTCTCCGGGTCGCCGTCGGGCGCGCTGCGGGCCTGGCGCCGTGACGCGGCGCGGCATCCCAGCCCCAACGCCGGGGTGGTCGAGGCGGCCTTCGCCGGCGCGCTCGGCGTTCGCCTGGGCGGCCCGACGCAGTATCGCCACGAGCTGCAGATCCGCCCGACGCTCGGCGACGGGCGGCCGCCCGACGTGGCCGACCTGCGCCGCGCGGTGGCGCTGTCGCGGGCGGTGCAGGCGGCCGCGGCCTTGCTGATCGGGCTCGTCGCCTACCGCCGGCGGCCGTAGCGGTCGGCGAGCTTGTCCTCCACGGTCACCGGGGTGGCAGTCGCCTGCTGCTTTTCCCGCCGCCGGACCCGCAGCTCGGAGTAGACGAAGTAGCCCAACCCGATGGGCGCGAGGATGCCGAACGAAATCCACTGGATGCCATAGGACAGGAACGGCCCGGCATCGAGGTGCGGCACGCCGATCACGCCCAGTCCGCCGGGCTGGTCCTCGACCAACTGCAGATAGGAACCGGCCAGGGGCACCTTCGTCAACGCCGAGACCTGTTCGGTGTTAATCGAATACACCTGCTGCACACCGTCGGTGACGAAAGGATCCTTGCCCGCCACGGTGGGTTCGGAGTCCCGCAGTCGAGCCGTGATCGTCACCGTCTCCGCCGGTGGGCGGGCGATCGGCGGGACATGCGAGCCCTGCTCGGGGCGCACGTAGCCGCGGTCGACCAACACGGTCGGGCCATCGTCCACCACGAACGGTGCCAGCACCTCGAACGCCGGGTCGCCTTCGACGACCCGCAGCCGGGCCAGCACCTGCACGTCGGGCAGGTAGTGCCCGGTCGCCGTCACCCGGCGCCACTGCGCGCCCGGTGCCGACGAATCCTGCTGGGGCAGCAGGGTTTTCAGCGGCACCGGCGGGGTGTTGAGCGAGGACTCGATCTGGTGGTTCTCCCGCGACGTCCTGGTGTTCTTGCCGAGCTGCCACGGCGCGAGCACCATGAAGCACAGGTAGGTGAAGGCGATCACCACCAGCGCCAGGGCTATCCAGCCCGGGCGCAGCAGGAACGCCAGGCCCCTTTTCACCGGGGCATCGCGCCTCTCCCGTTTTTGGCGAGTCGTTCGTCGACCCACGCGTGCAGTCCGGGCAGGGCGGCCTCTATGACGGCGAAGACGTCCTCGAAGTCGTCGTGGTCGCCGTAGTAGGGGTCCTCGACGTCGGGGGCGTGGGCGCCCGAGCGCGGGTCGAACGACCGCAGCATGCGGATCCGGTCTTCCTCGACGCCCAGCTGACGCAACATCCGAACGTGATTGCGCCCCAAGGCCACCACCAGGTCGGCCGCCAGGTGGTCGTCGTTGAGCTGCGCGGCGCAGTGGGCGGTGGGGTAGCCGTGGGCATGCAGCACCCGGGTGGCCCGGTCGTCGGCGCAACTGCCGACATGCCAGTTGCCGGTGCCCGCGCTGGTCACCCGGACCGCGTCACCGAGGCCGCGTCGCTGCAGCTGGTCGGCGAACATCTTCTCGGCCATCGGGGAACGGCAGATGTTGCCGGTGCAGACGAAGGTGACGTGCAGTGGTTCAGACACCGAGGGCCCTCCGCAACTCCTCGACCGTCGCCGCGTGCGTCACGCCGGTGAGGCTGAACCCGTCCTCAAAGTCGGACCGCCCATAGCCCCAGCCGACCACCACCGTGTCGATGCCGTGCGCGGCCGCGCCGTGCACGTCGTGGCTGCGATCGCCGACCATCAGCACCCGCTCGGGCAGCGGCTGGAGTTGTTCGAGAGCGTGGGCCAGCACGTCCTCCTTGCTCTTGCGTGAGCCGTCGGGAGCCGCACCGGCGATCACCTCGAAATTCCCGTCCAGGCCAAAGTGGGCGAGGATGCGCCGCGCCGTCGGCTCCAGCTTGGAGGTGGCCACGGCCAGCCGGACCCCGGCCGCGCGCAGGTCAGCCAGCAGCGGCTCGATGCCCTCGAACAGCGTGTTCATCGCCCAGCCCCGCTCGCCGTATTCGGCGCGGAAGGCCGTGATCGCGTCCTCGGCGGAGTCGCCGAACATCGACCGGAAGGTGTCGTCCATCGGCGGACCGACGATCTGTGCGGCCAGGTCACCCTCGGGCACGGCCGCGCCGACGTGGTTGAGCGCGTGCAGGAAGCTGGCCACGATCCCGTCCGCCGAGTCGGTCAGCGTGCCGTCGAGGTCGAAGATCACCAGCTCCGCGGCGTCCGAGACAATGTCTGTCACCACACCATTGTCCTAGATGGCCGCACGCGCTCAGCGCGGCCCACTAGTGTTTCTCGGATGGCGACTCTGAACCCGAGCCCGCCAGCGGCGGCGCGCTATCACGGCGATCAGGCCGTGGCGCCCGGAATGCTCGACTTCGCCGTCAACGTCCGGCACGCGCAGCCGCCGGAGTGGCTGATGCGCCGGCTGGCCGCGCGGCTGCCCGACCTGGCGCGCTACCCGGGCCCGGCGGATACGCACCGGGCGCAGGACGCGGCCGCCGCGCGGCACGGCCGCACCCGTGACGAGGTCCTGCCGCTGGCCGGCGCGGCTGAGGGCTTCGCCCTGCTGCCCAACCTGCGCCCGGCGCGGGCGGCGATCGTGGCGCCGTCGTTCACCGAGCCCGCCGTGGCGCTGGGCGCGGCCGGGGTGCCGGTGCGGCACGTCGTGCTGGAGCCGCCGTTCCGTCTGGACGGCGCGTTGGTGCCCGACGACGCGGACCTCGTCGTGGTGGGCAACCCGACGAACCCCACCTCGGTGCTGCACACCCGCGCGCAGCTGCTCGCGCTGCGCCGGCCCGGCCGAATCCTGGTGGTCGACGAGGCGTTCGCCGATTCCGTTCCCGGTGAGCCCGAGTCGCTGGCCGGCGACGCGCTGCCCGACGTGCTGGTGCTGCGCAGCCTGACCAAGACGTGGGCGCTGGCCGGGTTGCGGGTGGGCTACGCGCTGGGCGCGCCGGAGCTGTTGGCGCGGCTGACCGCGCAGCGTGCGCACTGGCCGGTGGGGACCCTGCAGCTGACGGCCATCGCGGCCTGCTGCGAGCCGCGGGCCGTCGCCGATGCCGCGGCCGGTGCGCTGCGGTTGGCGGAGTTACGCGCCGAGATGGTGGCCGGCCTGGCGTCGGTGGGCGCCGACGTGGTCGACGGCCGGGGGCCGTTCGTCCTGTTCCGCCTGCCCGACGGCGACCGGATACGAAACGACTTGGAGCGCAAGGGGATTGCCGTCCGTCGGTGTGACACCTTCGTCGGACTGGACGGGCGGTACCTGCGGGCGGCGGTGCGACGGGACTGGCCACTGCTGATCCAGGCCATCGCGGAGGCGCTGCGGTGAGCGTGCGGCTGGCCGACGTGATCGAGGTGCTCGACGAGGCGTACCCGCCGAATCTCGCGCAATCGTGGGATTCGGTCGGCCTGGTGTGCGGCGACCCCGACGACGCGCTGGGCTCGGTGACCGTCGCCGTCGACGCGACGCCGGCCGTCGTCGACGAAGTTCCCGACGGCGGACTGCTGCTGGCGCATCACCCGTTGCTGTTGCGCGGGGTCGACACCGTGGCGGCCAGCACGCCGAAGGGCGCGCTCGTGCACCGCCTGATCCGCAGCGGGCGATCGCTGTTCACCGCGCACACCAACGCCGACTCCGCCTCGCCCGGGGTGTCCGACGCGCTCGCCGACGTGCTCGGGCTCACCGTCGAGGCCGTGCTCGAACCGCTTGCGGCCGCGGGCGATCTGGACAAGTGGGTCGTGTACGTGCCGACGGAGAACGCGGAGGCGGTGCGCGAGGCCGTGTTCGCGGCCGGCGCCGGCCACATCGGCGACTATTCGCACTGCAGTTGGAGCGTGAGCGGAATCGGGCAGTTCCTGCCGCACGAGGGGGCCGCGCCGGCGATCGGCAGCGTCGGCAGCGTCGAGCGGGTGCCCGAGGAGCGGTTCGAGGTGGTCGCACCGGCGCGGGCCCGGGCAACCGTGTTGGCGGCGATGCGCGGCGCCCATCCGTACGAGGAGCCCGCGTTCGACATCTTCGCGCTGGTGCCCCCGCCCACCGACGCGGGGCTGGGCCGGATCGGCACGCTGGCACGACCGGAATCGTTGAGCAGCTTCGTCTCCCGTGTCGGCGCCGCGCTGCCGCGGACCTCGTGGGGCGTGCGTGCGTCCGGGGACCCCGACGCGCAGGTGTCGCGGGTCGCCGTGTGCGGCGGCGCCGGGGATTCGCTGCTGGCCGCCGCGGCCCGCGCGGGCGTGCAGGCTTATGTGACCGCCGATCTGCGGCACCATCCTGCCGACGAGCATCGCCGGGCCTCGGACGTGGCCCTGGTCGACGTGGCACACTGGGCCAGCGAATTCCCCTGGTGCGAGCAGGCCGCCGGCATACTGCGGTCCCGTTTCGGGGAGGCGCTGCCCGTCCGGGTGTGCGCCATCCGCACCGACCCTTGGACGCTCGGGCAGGTGGCTGAGACGGGAGAGACGGGGAGAGACGGGGAGAACAGCAATGAAAGCTGAGGTCGCACAGCAACTTTCGCTACTCGAGTTGTCGAAATTGGACGCCGAGCTGTCTCGCATCGCACACCAGGCCAGCCATCTGCCCGAGCAGGAGGCCGTCGAGCGGATCCGTGCCGACCACACCGCGGCCGCCGATCGGCTGGGTGCGC
>NZ_LZKE01000193.1:0-1951 GCF_001672675.1 Mycobacterium sp. E2327 | reverse complement strand
CATGTTGCGTCCTGCAAGTTGGATTGGACTAGCGGGTGAAAGTCCCGTCCGGGTAGGCACCGGAGCGCCGGGTAGCAGGCCCCGGTTCGTCGTTGAGAGGCGGCGGGCTAAGCGGGGTGTCAAGAGCCTCTTCGGAGGGAGCAAGTGTGCGGGCCGTAGCGTCAAGCGAACTCTGCAGCCTCGTCAGACCCACAATGGGAGAGCCGAGCCGCTCATGTCACGGCGAAGGCCATGTCCGGCGAACCCTGGTCCGGGGTTAGTTCGTCGGGTCTCTCCGGGGTACGGGAGGCGGCACGTGCACACAGTCTGGTTCGAAACAGGAGAGACCCGTCTGCCTGGCCTGCGTCGGGCAAAGACCAAGGGTATAAGCCGATGGTGAAATCCCTTGGAGGGCAGCGGGAGTCCGATGGGGTTGTAGTACCGCTGATCGGCGTGCAACATAACGCGCCGGGAGGGAAGGGCCCCAACTTTGATCACGCGGGCGAAGCGGGTAAGCGCGAGGGCATGACCGGGGCGGCCCGGTCCAATCACCCCGGCAAGCCTGAGCTTGCCGTAGCCGACGACGAACCATTGGTTGTGTCGCCGGTGAAAGTGCGACAACTGCAACGTGCGCTATGGGCTGCGGCCAAGCAGTCTTCGGGTCGGCGTTTCCACGCCCTGTATGACCGTATCCACCGGGGTGACGTCCTGTGGGAGGCGTGGGAGCGGGTGCGGACGAATAGGGGTGCGGCTGGGGTGGATCGGATCACCCTGGCCGCGGTGGAGGACTATGGCGTGGACCGCATGTTGCGTGAGTTGCGCTGTGAGCTCCAATCAGGTCGGTATCGCCCCGCGCCAGCCAGGCGTGTGGAGATTCCGAAACCACAGGGCGGTACGCGGCCGTTGGGGATTCCCACGGTGCGAGACCGGGTGGCCCAGGCGGCGGCCAAGATCGTGCTGGAACCGGTCTTCGAGGCGGATTTCTTGCCGTGTTCGTATGGGTTTCGGCCGAAGCGGTCGGCCACGATGGCGATGGAGCGGTTACGCACCGGATTCATCGAGGGCTACCAGTTCGTGGTCGAGTTCGATATCGCCAATTTCTTCGGCGAAATCGACCACGAGCGGCTACTCATCGAGGTGGGCAGGCGGGTTTCGGATCGGCGGGTGCTCAAACTGCTGCATAAGTGGCTGCAAGCGGGAGTGTTGGTTGAGGGAGTGGTGTCGCGGACGGTCGCGGGCACTCCGCAGGGCGGGGTGATCTCGCCGCTGTTGGCCAACATCTATTTGCATGTGCTCGACACCGAACTCACCAAACGCGATGTGGGTGAGTTGGTGCGCTACGCCGATGACGGTGTGGTGTTGTGCCGCAGTGCGGCCCAAGCCGAGCGCGCTTTGGCGGCGGTGGGAGAAATCCTGGCGTCGTTGGGGTTGCGGGCACATCCGGATAAGACGAAGGTGGTCGACCTGCGCGAGGGGCGTGAGGGCCTGGACTTCCTGGGCTGTCATTTCCGGGCGCGCATGTCGGGGCGGCTGTGGGAACAGCGCCGCATCGTGCGCTATTACCTGCACCGCTGGCCCAGCCAAACAGCGATGGCCCGGCTTCGGGCCAAGGTGCGTGAGCGCACCGGCCGTAACCGGGTCGGGATTGACATCCGCGATGTGATCGCGGGGCTCAATCCGGTCTTGCGTGGTTGGGGCAACTACTTTCGCACCGGTAATGCTGGCCTGAAGTTCATTCAGATCGACCGGTACGTTGCGTGGCGGCTCAAACGTCTTCTACTCAAGAAGCGCGGCCGCAACCTCCGTCCCGGCCAAGCCGATCAATGGACCCGGCCGTGGTTTGAACAGCATGGCCTGTACCGACTCTCCGGCACCATCCGCTACCCGAAGGCTGCGTAACCATGCCAAGAAGATCATCGGTAAGCCGTGTGCGGGAAAACCGCACGCACGGATTGAAAGGGGGATGGGGAAA
>NZ_LZKE01000192.1:0-685 GCF_001672675.1 Mycobacterium sp. E2327 | reverse complement strand
CCCCGGCCCACCAGCCCAGCACCAGTGCGCCCACCCAGGCGGACGCCTTGGCCACCACTACGCTGCGCGCCACCGCCAGCGGGTGCAGCCAACCGGGCCCGGCGCCGATTTCCCCGTCGTTGATCTTGACCCGCACATAACGCGCCCAGAGCGCCTCGGCGATGGCCACCCCGAGCAGCGGCAGCCCGGTCAACACCGTGATGGGCGGAAACCAGCGGTACAGCGAGACCACCAGCAGGTAGCCCAACAGCGCGGCGCCGACCACCGCGGCCGTCAGGTCACGCTTGCGGGTCGGGCCCATCAGGCGTCCGATTCCGGGTTTCTGTCGACCTCGAGCGTCAGGTTGGACAGCCGAACGCCGGCCCGGTCGGCCGGGTCGAGCTCGGCGAGCAGCTGTGCGACGGGGCGCCGCCCCTCGGCCACCGTCAGTCGCGCGTCCGGCTCGATGGCCAGCCACGGCATCATCACGAAGGCGCGCAGGTGGGCCAGCGGGTGCGGCAGCGTCAGGTTGGGCTCGCGGGTGATCACTTCCGTGTCGCCGTCGGCGTAACAGGCAACCAGGTCGACGTCGAGGGAGCGCGGACCCCAGCGCTCGCCGCGGACCCGGCCCGCCGCCCGCTCGAATTCCTGCGCCCGGCTCAGCCAGGCCTGCCCGTCGCACGCGGGGTCGTCGGCGACGAGCACC
>NZ_LZKE01000191.1:0-4512 GCF_001672675.1 Mycobacterium sp. E2327 | reverse complement strand
GTGCCGCTGGTGAATTCGCAGAAGAAGTCGGACCGCCTCAAGGACGTGCTGGACGCGGTGTCGGCGAAGCTGACGACCTCCGGCCTGGCCCACCTCAACGCCGCGGTGTCGGGCAACTCCGGCATCGATCCCGATCAGGCCGCGCGAAACTGGGTGCGCGACAACGGCTTCAACCACCCGATCGGTCAACAGCGTTGATCGTCTTCGACAACGTCAGCAAGGTATTCGCCGACGGGACGACGGCCGTCGACCGGCTGAGCCTGGTTGTCCCCAACGGCGAATTGACGGTATTTGTGGGCTCTTCGGGTAGCGGCAAGACCACGGCGTTGCGGATGATCAACCGGATGATCGATCCGACCTCCGGCCGGATAACTGTCAACGGGGCGGATGTGTCGACCGTCAACCCGGTGCGACTGCGCCTCGGGATCGGCTACGTCATCCAGCACGCCGGCCTGATGCCCCATCAGCGCGTGATCGACAACGTCGCAACGGTTCCCGTGCTCAAGGGCCGGTCTCGCCGGGACGCCCGCAAGGCCGCCTACGAGGTGCTCGAACGCGTCGGACTGGACCCCAAGATCGCCACCCGCTACCCGGCGCAGCTCTCCGGCGGCGAACAACAACGCGTCGGTGTGGCGCGCGCGCTCGCGGCCGATCCGCCGATCCTGTTGATGGACGAGCCGTTCTCCGCCGTCGACCCGGTGGTGCGCCACGAACTGCAGAACGAAATCCTGCGTCTGCAAAGCGAACTGCACAAGACCACCGTGTTCGTCACACACGACATCGACGAGGCGCTGCGACTCGGCGAACGGATCGCGGTGTTCAGGGACGGCGTGCTGCAGCAGTACGACGAACCCGCGCACCTGCTGTCGCGTCCGGCCAACGAATTCGTCGCACGGTTCATCGGTCTGGGCCGCGGGTATCGGTGGCTGCAGCTGATGGGCGCGGACGGGTTGCCGTTGCACGACATCGACCGGATCGCCGCGGCCAGCCTCCCCGACGCGGGCCTTCCGGACGGCTGGGCGGTGGTGGTCGACGACGCCGGCATCCCGGTGGGCTGGATCGACGCCGAGGGCCTGCGCAAGCACCGCGCGGGCGCGTCGTTGTCCGACAGCATGGGCGGCGTCGGTTCGGTGTTCCGCCCCGACGGCAACCTCAGCCACGCCCTCGACGCGGCGCTGTCCTCGCCGTCGGGCCTGGGGGTCGCCGTCGACGACGGGGGCAAGCTGATCGGCGGCGTGCTGGCCGCCGACGTACTGGCCGCGGTGGAAGCACGGCGAAGGGCCTAGGCATGCACTACCTGCTCGCCCACCTCGACGACGCCTGGGCCCTGACCGTGGTCCATCTGCGCCTGTCGCTGGTGCCGGTCGTGATCGGGTTGGCCATCGCGGTGCCGCTGGGTGTGCTGGTGCAGCGCGCGCCGATCGCCCGGCGGCTGACGACCGCCACCGCCAGCGTCGTGTTCACCGTCCCGTCGCTGGCGCTGTTCGTGGTGTTGCCGACGATCATCGGGACCCGGATCCTCGACGAGGCCAACGTCATGGTGGCGCTGACGGCCTACACCGCCGCGCTGTTGGTGCGGGCGGTGCTCGAGGCGCTGGACGCGGTGCCCGCCCAGGTGAACGACGCCGCCACCGCCATCGGCTACCCCGCGATCAAGCGGATGCTGAAAGTCGAACTGCCGCTGTCCATTCCGGTGTTGGTCGCCGGGCTGCGCGTCGTGGTGGTGACGAACATCGCGATGGTCTCGGTGGGTTCGGTGATCGGCATCGGCGGCCTGGGCACCTGGTTCACCGAGGGATACCAGACCGACAAGAGCGATCAGATCGTCGCCGGCATCATCGCGCTGTTCGTGCTCGCGATCGCCATCGACGCGCTCATCGTCCTGGCGGGCCGGTTGGCGACGCCGTGGGAGCGGGCCGGGCGCAGGCCGCGTCGCCGGTCGGTGGTGGCCCCTGTCGTGGGCGGTGCGCGATGAACTTCGTGCAGCAGGCTCTGTCCTACCTCCTGACCGCCGACAACTGGACCGGCCCCGTCGGGTTGGCTTCGCGCATCCTCGAACACCTGGAGTACACCGCGATCGCGGTGGGCGCGTCGGCGTTGATCGCCGTCCCGGTCGGGCTCATCATCGGGCACACCGGGCGCGGCACGCTCCTGGTGGTCGGCGCCGTCAACGGCCTCCGCGCGCTGCCGACGCTGGGCGTGCTGCTGCTGGGGGTGCTGCTGTTCGGGCTGGGTTTGGGGCCGCCGCTGGTCGCGCTGATGTTGCTGGGCGTGCCGTCGCTGCTGGCCGGCACCTATGCGGGCATCGCCAACGTCGAGCCGTCGGTCGTCGACGCCGCCCGCGCGATGGGCATGACGGAGGCGCAGGTGCTGCTGCGCGCGGAGATACCCAACGCGCTGCCGCTGATCCTGGGTGGGCTGCGCAACGCGACGCTGCAGGTGGTCGCCACCGCAACCGTCGCCGCCTACGCCAGCCTCGGCGGCCTGGGCCGATACCTGATCGACGGGATCAAGGAGCGCGAGTTCCACCTCGCGCTGGTCGGTGCGCTGATGGTGGCCGCATTGGCGCTGATCCTCGACGGCCTGTTGGCGCTCGCGGTGTGGGCGTCGGCGCCCGGTACCGGCCGGTTACGCGGGCGGTTGCGTCGGCGCGACCACGTGACGCCGACCGCACTTGTCGACAAACGTGCCGCCGTCGGTGGACAAGTTTTACGGTAGAAGAGTGAACACGGCCCCCTCCGAACCCGCCCGGCGCGTATGGCAGGCGATGTTGACCTGGCGCGCGCAGGACATCTCGCGCATGGAATCGGTACGAATCCAGTTGTCCAACAAGCGGATGAGGGCTAACGGGCGCATCGTCGCCGCCGCCACCCCGACCAATCCGGCGTTCGGCGCCTACTACGACCTGCAGACCGACGAGACCGGCGCCACCAAGCGGCTGGGGTTGACCGTGACGTTGGCCGAGCGCGAACGCGTGCTCTCCATCGCCCGCGACGAGGAAAACATGTGGCTGATCACCGACCACCAGGGCGAGCGGCGCGCCGGATACAACGGCGCGCTCGACGTCGACGTGGTGTTCAGCCCGTTCTTCAACGCGCTGCCGATCCGGCGCCTCGCGCTGCACGAACGGGCCGACACGGTGACCCTGCCCATGGTCTACGTGAACGTGCCCGACATGAGCGTCACCGCGGCGACCGTCAGCTACACCAGCGAGGGCCGTCTCGACGGGATCAAGTTGCGCTCACCCGTCGCCGACACCACCGTGAGCGTCGACGAGGACGGCTTCATTGTGGATTACCCAAGCTTGGCAGAGCGGATCTGATCACCCCGCCCGCCCGGCCCGCGGCGGCCAGTTCCTCGCGCCACTTCTCCTCGCCGATGACGACCGTGAAGATGTCGGAGCGCGGGAAGCTGTCGTAACGCGTCCGCGCGGCGTGGCCGGCGTCGATGAGGTCGGCCAGTGAGTTGTGGCTGGCCAGCGAGTCGCGGGCGCGGACCAGCAACTCGATGACGTGGTCGACGGCCGGGAGCAGCTGCTCGGAGTTGCCCTCGCACATCGCCCGGACCAGGTCCGGGGCGGTGCCGGCGACCCGGGTGCCGTCGCGGAACGAGCCGGCCGCCAGCGCGAACGCCAGCGGGACCTCGCCCGCGGTGACCGCCAGCGCCTCGGCGAGCAGGTGCGGCAGGTGCGAGATGGCAGCCGCCGCCGCGTCGTGCTCGTCCGATTTGGCCGGTACCACCAGCGCCCCGCAGTCCAGCGCCAGCGTCATCACCATCGACCACACCACGGGGTCAACGTGGTCGTCGACGCTGATGACCCACGGGGCCCGGGTGAACAGCCCGGCGTATCCGGCGGCCCAGCCCGAGTCCGCGGTGCCCGTCATGGGGTGGCCGCCGACGAAGCGTTCCAGCAGACCGGCCGCGGTTACCTCTTCCAGCACCGCGCTCTTGACGCTGGTGACGTCGGTCAGCGGGCACTCGGGGGCGAGCTCGCTGATGTGGGCGAGCATGCCCGCCAACGCCGGCATCGGCACGGCCACGACGATCAGCGCATCAGTGTCGGCGGCCCGCGTCAGGGTGTGGTGGAGATCGGTGCTGGCGTCGAAGCCGTCGGCGGTGGCCGCGTGCGCCCCCTCGACCGATCGGTTGTAGCCGAAGACGTCGCGGCCGGCCGCGGTCGCGGCCCGCATGATCGAGCCGCCGATCAGGCCCAGCCCCAGCACGCAAACCGGAGTCTTGGATACAGGGTGCGCCACCGTCTTAGGTTTGCACACTTTCGGCGGGCGGCGGTGTTCCGTCTGGTCAGTTGGGCTGGTCAGCGACTAGCGTAGGCGCCCATGGGAGCACAGCGCGCTCCAGCGCAAGGGCCGTCCGCGGACGCACCGGACGGCTTCGGCGTTGCCGTCGTGCGAGAAGAGGGTAAGTGGCGCTGTTATCCCATGGGCGCCAAGGCGCTGACGAGCCTTCAGACCGCCGAGACGGAGCTGCGTGAGCTGCGCAGCTCGGGCGCGG
>NZ_LZKE01000190.1:0-9477 GCF_001672675.1 Mycobacterium sp. E2327 | reverse complement strand
GAAGACCGCACGGCCTCAAGACTTACGTCACCGGACCGGCCGCGCTGAACACCGACACGCTCGACGCCGCCGACGCCAGCATGTTCACGCTCACGATCGTGTCGGTGATCGTGATCATCATCATGCTGCTGCTCGCCTACCGCTCGGTGGCCCGAGCCCTTATCCCGCTGGTGGGTGTGCTCCTGATCTTGGCGACGGCGCGCGGCGTCGTCTCGTTCCTCGTCGGCCTGCACGTATTGGGCATCTCGTCGTTCGCGATGAACATGCTCGTCGCGTTGGTTCTGGGCGTCGCCACCGACTACGGCATCTTCTTCATCGGCCGATACAACGAGGCGCGCCGGGCGGGACACGACAAGGAATCCGCCTACTACGAGTCGGTCGCGAACACGCAGCACGTCATTCTGGGGTCGGGCATGGCGATCTCCGGGTCGACACTGTGCCTGAGCCTGACGAAACTGAACTACTTCCGCACCCTGGGCCCGCCCTGCTTCGTGGGGATGGTCGTCGCCGTCGTCGCGGCGCTCACCCTCGGTCCCGCGATGCTCGCGCTGGGCGGCCGCATCAAATGGTTGCAGCAAATCAGTCCGACGAGCCCGATATGGCGCCGACTCGGAACCGCGATCACCCGGTGGCCGGCCGCATTCATTTTCGTCGCCCTTCTCGTCGTTCCGTTTTGCCTCATGAATCTCGCTACCTACAAGGTGAGTTACAACGACCGGGACTTCGCGCCCGCGTCGGTCGAGTCCGTCGAGGGATACGCGGCCTCGGACCGGCACTTCCCGAAGAGCCAGTTGTCCGTCGACAACCTGTACGTCAGCGCGGATCACGACATGCGCAATACGACCGACCTGATCACCCTGGACCGGATCGCCAAGACCGTCTTGCGGGTTCCCGGCATCTCCATGGTGCAGGGCATCACCCGGCCGAACGGCCGACCCCTGGAACACGCCTCGCTGCCCTATTCCATGGGGTCGGTGGGCACGAAGATCGGCGAGAACCTCGCGTTCTTCAAGGACCGGGTCGCCGACATCGACACGACGGCGGACCACATGGGCAAGCTCATCGAGGAAACCACCCAGTTAGAACAGCTCACCGGCCGGCTGGAGGACCTCACCAGCCAGCTGACCGAGGGCACGCACCTCTCCCGCGAGGCGACCGAACGGATGCGCGCGATCACCGACGAAGTCCGAGACAACCTCGCCAACGTCGACGACTTCTTCCGGCCGCTGCGCAGCTACCTGTACTGGGAGCGGCACTGCTATGACATCCCGATCTGCTGGACCATCCGATCGCTGAACGAGACGGTCGACAACGTCGACCAGGTGAGCGAACAGCTCGGCGACTTGGTGAAGGGCCTCGCCATTATCGACACGGTCACTCCGCAGATGGTTCCCCGGATGCACGCCATGGCCGAACACATGGGAACGATGGTCAAGGAAATGCGGGCGATGCAGTCGCTGACATTGGCGATGCAAAGCACGCTGCACGCCATGATTCCGCAGATGGAAGTCATGATCCATCCGATGATCGACATGGCGCAGGCATTCGACAACGCGAAGAACGACGACTTCTTCTTCCTGCCGCCGGAGTCGCTCGAAACCGAGAATTTCAAGGTCGGCCTCGAATTCTTCATGACACCCGACGGAAAAGGCGCGCGCTTTTCGATTTTCCATGAGGGCGAGGCGATGAGCCCGGCGGGCATTCAGCAGACGAGGAACGCCACCGCCGCCGCACACGAAGCCATCAAACAAACGGCGCTCTCGAACGCGAAATTGGACATGGCCGGCGCCTCACCGACCTACCGCGATGTCGAGGACTTCTCCCACAACGACCTCATCCTCATGATGCTCGCGACGTTCGGGCTGGTGTTCGTCATCGTCTTGGTCATCACCAGGGCACTCGTCGGCTCAATCTTGGTCCTGGTCGTGGTCGTGCTTTCGTTCGCTGGTTCATTGGGTTTGGCGTCCCTGATCTGGGAGACGTTGCTTGGCACCCAACTGCATTGGCTGAACGTCCCGATCGCGTTCATCGTGCTCGTCGGGGTGGGTTGTGACTACAACCTGCTGCTGCTGTCCCGGTACCGGGAAGAGCTCGACGCCGGTATTGCGACCGGCATGATCCGCGCAATCGCGGGTTCCCTGAGCGTGGCGGTCACTGCGGCCCTGGTGCTCGCCGGCACGATGCTGGCGCTGCTTTCCAGCGACGTGAAGAACATCGGGCAGGCCGGGTCGACGATCGCGATCGGACTGGTCTTCGACATGTTCATCATGCGGCTGTGCCTCGTCATGCCGATCGCCCGAATACTCGGCCCGTCGTTCTGGTGGCCGCAGCGGGTGCTGAGCCGGCCCAGGGCTCCGGCCGGTGTTCGGTCGGCGGCCGTTCCGCCGCTGTAGAGTCAGCCGCCGTGACGCGGTTGCCGGATCTCACGCCGCCCGAGGCTCACAGGGGCCGGAAACACATGCACTGTTCGACGGTCTTGAAATTCTGCCCGCAGTAGATGCACCGCATTCGGCCCGAGCGGCCGATCCTGGCCAGAGAAGCCCGCACCCACTTGCGGTAGTGGAACGTGCACACCGGCTGATGACCACCGCAGGGCTGGTGGCGCAGCGCGAGCCAACTCGCCGGCCGCTCACACCCGTAAGCGCTTTCACAACGCACCGACTCGGCCCATGCGGATACCACGGCGTCGAAGGTGTCGGCGGTGTCGGGCGGGACGGCATCCGACGTCTCGGGACGCGGGGTCATGCCGGTGCCTATACCCTCCGCCGCTCTCGTCAACCGCCGCGGCGGCATCCTTTCGCGGGGCGGATACCCGAGCCAGACGCGCTCAGACGGGTTCACGCCAGCCGGTAGGTGCCGTTGGTTGCTTTCCGCAACCGGCTATGGGTGCCAGCGGTGATGTGTTTTCCAGCGTCAATCTCGATCATTGACACGGACCCAGTCCGCGCGCCGGTTTGTTCCGTGGCGCGGAACCGTGCGGAGCAAGTGCAACGTGAGATGGCGACAAAAGTACTGAAGGAAGTGAAGTGGCAGTGGAACAACGGCATCGCGTTGTCGTGATCGGTTCTGGGTTCGGCGGGCTGACCGCCGTCAAGGCACTCAAGCACACTGCAGTCGACGTCACGATGATCGCCCGCACCCAGCACCACCTGTTCCAGCCACTGCTGTACCAAGTGGCGACCGGCATCATCTCGGAGGGCGAAATCGCCCCCGCCACCCGAGTGATCCTGCGGAAGCAAAAGAACGCCAAGGTGTTGCTGGGCGACGTGGTGCACATCGACCTCGAAGGCCGCCACGTCGTTTCCGAGGTGCTCGGGCGTCGCTATACGTGCGAGTACGACACATTGATCGTTGCGGCGGGAGCGGGCCAATCCTATTTCGGCAACGACCATTTCGCCGAGTTCGCCCCCGGCATGAAGACCATCGACGACGCGCTGGAGTTGCGCGGGCGCATCCTCGGGGCGTTTGAGCAGGCGGAGCTCTCCAGCGATCCGGCGCACCGACAGAGGCTGTTGACCTTCACCGTCGTGGGGGGTGGTCCGACGGGTGTAGAGATGGCGGGTCAAATCGCCGAACTGGCCCGCGAGACGCTGAAAGGCTCGTTCCGGAACATCGACTCCGCCAAGGCCCGGGTGATGCTGCTGGACGCCGGGGATGCGGTGCTCCGACCGATGGGCCCCAAACTCGGCAGGAAGGCCCAGGACCGGCTGCAGAAGATGGGGGTCGAGATTCGGCTGGGGGCGATCGTCACCGACGTCGACCACAATGGCCTGATGGTCAAGGACGCTGACGGGACCGTCCGCCGCATCGAATCGCAATGCAAGGTGTGGTCGGCGGGCGTATCGGCCAGCCCGTTGGGCCAGGACATCGCCGACCAATCCGCGGCCGAGATCGACCGCGCCGGGCGTGTCAAGGTGCTGCGGGACTTGTCGATTCCGGGCTACCCGAACGTGTTCGTGATCGGCGACATGGCGTATGTGGAAGGCGTGCCCGGCATGGCCCAGGGCGCGATTCAGGGCGCCAAGTACGTGGCTGCCGTGATCAAGACGGAACTCAAGGGCGCCGACCGCACGGAGCGGAAGCCGTTCAGGTACTTCGACAAAGGATCGATGGCCACGGTGTCGCGGTGCTCGGCGGTGGCCAAGGTCGGCCCGATCGAGTTTGGCGGGTTCATCGCCTGGTTGGCGTGGCTCTTCCTGCACCTGGTGTACCTGGTGGACTTCAAAAGCAGGACAACGACACTGGTCTCGTGGATCCTGACGTTCTTGAGCACGCGTCGCGGCCAACTGACGATCACCGAGCAGCAGGCCACCGCCAGCGTCACGCCTCAACAGCTGGCGGACATCGCTGCGGCGAGTTGAGTCAACAGGTTTTCCGCCCCGCCCGTTCAGAAGCCTTGCCTTGCAGCGCTTTACCTTCATTCGGCTCGGCTGGTGTGGTGCGGGATGGTGATGTCGAGGGCGGTGCCCCCTCCCAGGGGGCTGGCCACCCGCATCCAGCCGCCGAGCACCTCGATGCGGTCCTTGAGGCCGATCAGCCCGGAGCCCTTACCCGAGTTCGCCCCGCCGACGCCGTCGTCGGAGATGAGCAGGGCGAGGTTCGTGTCGTCTGCGTGCGCCCGCACCCTCACCTCGGATGCTTGAGCGTGCTTGGCCGCGTTGGTCAAAGCCTCCGCGACCACGTAGTACGCGGCGACCTCGACGCACTCCGGCAACCGGTGGTCAATCGCGACATCGAGGTCGACGGGCACCGGCGAGCGGCGGGCCAGCGTCTTGAGCGCCGCGGGCAGGCCACCGGTCGACAGCACCGCCGGATGGATGCCCCGCGATATTTCCTGCAGCTCGGTGAACACGTCGGTCAGACCCGAGACCGCCTCGGAAAGCTCGTGTTTGAGCGCATCGGCCTCGGGTGGCACCGACTCCTGCGCGAGACGAAGTTTCAGGCCCAGCGAGACGATGCGTTGCTGGGCTCCGTCGTGGATGTCTCGTTCCAGGCGGCGACGGGCGTCGTCGGCGGCCGCCACGATCCGGGCCCGCGAAGCGATCAACTCCTCGCGGGTGGTCGCGGCCGCGATTGCCGTCGCAACCAGCTCGGCGAACTCGACGATGCGAGATTCGGTGTCGGGCGGCAACGGATCGTGTTCGGTGGTGGCAACCACGGCCAACCCCCACAGCCGCTCGTCCACCACGATTGGCGCCCCGATCCGCGATCGGATACCCAACTCCCGAACGCGCTCGGCGATGGGGCCGTCAGTGCCCT
This sequence comes from Mycobacterium sp. E2327, assembly GCF_001672675.1. Lineage (NCBI taxonomy): Bacteria > Bacillati > Actinomycetota > Actinomycetes > Mycobacteriales > Mycobacteriaceae > Mycobacterium > Mycobacterium sp. E2327. Next base: position 4,218 of record NZ_LZKE01000190.1, on the reverse strand, counting down.
CCCAGCTGTCCATCCGAGCCGCGCGCCGCGTATGCAACACCCTCGCGGCGACGTTGTCGCCCTCGGTGCCCAGGCGCTCCCCCACCTCCAAATGCGCCACGCCGGGCGCCGCATGGGAGGCCACGACGAAGATTGCCGCGCCGTCGTCCTCGAAACGGAGCACCTCGGCGCTGCCGACGTCGAGGCAGTCGGCCATCTCCTCGGCCACCGCGGAGAACACCTCCACCTGACTGACACCTTGTGCGACCAGCGTCGCCACGCGCCGCAGCGCCGTCTGCTGCCTGGCCAGCACGCTCAGGTTGTCGGCGAGTTCGCGCAGGCTGTCGCGGCTGTCCTGCAACGCAGATCTGGTGGCGGCGTTGGCAATTGAGGTGCCCACCAGATCCGCGAAGTCCGCCATGCGCGACTCGGTGTCGGGCGGCAAGGGTCCCGTTCGCGACGCCACGCCGACCGCACCCCAGACATGGCCACCGACGACGACCGGGACCGCGACCATGGATTGGATGCCGAGACCACGGATGAAGGCAGCCGTCGAGCCGGCCGCGCCGTCGTGGGTGTCCATGCGGGCGGGCCTCCCGGTGCGCAGCACCATCGGCGCGACGTGGTCGCCGCCCAGCGGGAAACGCTGGCCGGCCGTCGGCGCACTCATGTTCAACTCCTCCACGCGCCCGACTGCCTCCACGACGATGTCGTCACCGTCGAAACGAATGACCGTCGTGTTGTAGACGTCCAGGCATTCCCCCAGCTGCTCGGCGACCGCGTTCAAGACTTCGGCGGGCGCCGCCTCGCGGGCAACGAGTTCGGCCACCAGGCGCAGCGCCGTCTGCTGGCGAGCGAGGTCGCGCAGGCTGTCACGGCTGGCTTGAAGTTCAACCCTGGTGGCGGCGTTAGCGATTGACGTGGCCACCAGATCCGCGAAATCGGCGATGCGCGCCTCGGTGTCGGCCGGCAGTGGGTCGTTGCGCGACGCCGCGGCAAGCACGCCCCACACGTGTGCCCCGACGGTGATGGGTACGCCCACCATGCACCGCACCCCGACATCGCGAATGCGTGCGGCCGTCGCGCCGGCCGCACGGTCGTGGCTGTCAATTCGGGCGGGGCGACCGGTGCGCAGGATGATTGGCCCGATGTGGTCGCCCGTCAGGGGAAACCGCTCGCCGATCGCCGGCGGGTTCGGCAGTTCCGGCTCGGCGCGGCCAAGGGCCTCGATGACGATGGCATCGTCATCGAACCGGCCGACGGTCGTGTTGTGGACGTCCAGGCAGCCCGCGGTTTCCTCGGCCACCGCCCGGAATACCTGGCGAGGCGGCGCCTCGCGCGCCACCAGTTCGGCCACCCGCCGCAGCGCCGTCTGGTGTCGGGCGAGGTCGCGCAAACTGTCGCGGCTCGCCCGAAGTTGTTCCCTGGTGGCCGCGTTGGCGATCGCGGTGGCGACCAGGTCGGCGAAATCGGCCATGCGGGCTTCGGTCTCAGGGGGCATGGGCTTGGTCCGCGACGCGACCGCAAGCACTCCCCACAGATCTGAGCCGACAACGATGGGGACACCGACGACCGATTGCAGCCCGCCCTCACGGATGCGTGCGGCCCACGCGCCCGAAGCGTTCTGGTAGTCATCAATTCGGGCCGGTCGACCGTCTCGCCGAACCATCAGGGCGATGTTGTCCCCCTCCATCACGAACCGTTCCCCGACCACCGGAAGGTTCGGCATCGCGGAATCGGCCCGCGCGACGGCCTCCACGATCGTCGCGTCGTCGTCGTAGCGGACCACCGTCGCATTTTGGACGTCGAGGATGCTGGCGATTTCCTCCGCGACCGCGTGGAACACTGCTGCCGGCTGCGCCTCACGCGCGACCAGTTCCGCCACCCGGCGCAGCGCCGATTGGCGTCGCGCGAGCTCGCGCAGGCTGCTGCGGCTGGAATTCAGCTGTTCACGAGCCGCCGCATTGGCGATCGCGGTCGCAACCAGATCGGCGAAGTCGGCGATGCCCACCTCGGTGTCGGCCGGTAGTGGATCGCCCCGCGAGGCCACGGCGGCCACCCCCCACAGTTGTTCGCCGACCATGATCGGGACGCCGACCATCGATCGGATGCCCATCTCCCTCAGGCGTGCCGCCGAAACGCCCACCGCGTGCTGGTGGTTGTCGACCCGCGCGGGCCGTCCCGTGCGCCGAACGATCGCGGCGACGTCGTCGCCGCCGAGTGGAAACCGCTCGCCCACCGCCGGCGGATTCGGCAGGTCGGTCTCCGGACGCCCAAGCGCCGCGGTGACGATTTCATCGCCTTCGTAACGACCCACCGTCGCGTTGTAGACGTCCAGAATATTGGCCATCTCCTCGGCCACGGCGTTGAACACGTCAGCAGGCTCGGCATCGCGGGCGACCAGTTCGGCCACCCGACGCAGCGCCGTCTGATGCCGGGCGAGCTGACGCAGGCGGTCCCGGCTCGCCCGCAGCCGCTCCTGGCTGGTCTCGAGCATGGTACGGATTTCGCGGAGTTGCTCTTCTTCCGCGCGTTGCCCGGTGACATCGCGGCCGACGGCATAAAACAACCCGTCATGCGGCGTGACGCTCCATTCGATCCACCGCGAAGAACCATCACGTCTAATCGCCCGGTTTTCGAAACGAACCGGCCCACGTCCCTCGGTCAGGTCTTTTATCGGCTCACGGAGCCGATCCATGTCTTCGGGCGGTACCAATTCGAATGGGGCGGCCATCAAATCGTCCATCGTGTAACCCAGCGTCTTTTCGAAGGCCGGATTGACCTTGAGCAATTGGCCCCGATCGGAAATGACCATGAGGTCGGAAGTAAGTTCGAAGAACTGTTCCAATCCGTGCGGGCTCTCGCCCGATCGGTTGCTGACCTTCCCGCGGTCGCTGGCGGCGGCGAAGACGACGGCCACAAAATTGCCGACGAGGGCCACGCCCAACAGAACCGCGTAGATCGTCCCCGTCGGGTCGTCCGGTGCCACTTGCTTGAGCAGAACGACCAGCACGGCCGCGACGACCGAGAATCCCGCCGCGGCGGTGACCGCAAATCCGGGCGCCGGAACTGCCCGCAGCCGAACCGACGCTTTTGGAGGCGCAACCGTTGACGTGCGGGCGGCGCGCCGACGTCTGGGCGACATCTGTTCAGTATGTATCGTTCGGACGTTCAGCAAAGCCCCACCGTTGCTTTTTTGAATTCCGCTTATCTCGCGTCGACCTTGCCACCACGCAGCGGCGAAGCCGACCAGCGCACTGGCAGCGTTGTCACAAAAGGCGAAATGAGCGGCTTTGTCGCATGCCCGTGCGCGACGCCAGAGATGTGATGACGGCTAACTCGTACAGCAGTACGCTCATGCGGTGGCGGATACGTCGTACGCATCCTGCGGCGATTTGAGGCTTGCATATCAAGTTTTCGGCGATGGGCCTATCGAGCTGGTCCTCATCCCGCCTTACGTCAGCCACGTCGAGCTGTTCTGGACGCAGCCGGAGTACAAAGCGTTTTTCGAGCGTCTCGGGACCTTTTGCCGCGTCGTGGTGTTCGACAAGGCCGGTGTCGGATTGTCGGACCCGGTCCCCAAGGTTCGCTCGGTGGACGATCGAGCCGCCGAGATCGAGGCCGTCATGGACACCGTTGGCTTCGATAAGGCCGTCCTTCTCGCGTTGAGCGAGGGTGGCCCCGCGGCCATTGTCTGGGCGGCACGCCGACCGGAGCGAACGCGGGCGTTGATCCTCCACGGCACGTACGCCACCCTGGGCGGTCTGGAGTGGGACGACTTGGATCGCAGCACGGAGGAGGTCCGAGCGCGTATCGTTCGTGAACTCGGTGACGAGTACTCGCCGACGATTCAGCAGCTCGAACGCTGGCAGGACTTCGGCGACGCTGTCCGCTCGGATTGGGGCGACGGTAGGGCGGTCAAGTGTCTCGTGCCATCGGTTCGTTCGATCCGCCAGCTCGGAATGATGGAGCGGATGTGCGCGAGCCCCGGAATGGCGCGGGCAACCGTCGAAGCGTCGTTCGGCATCGACGTGCGACCGATCCTGCCGACCCTCAACGTCCCAACGCTCATCGTCCACGCCCGCGGAGACCCCGGGGTGCCGGTGCAGTATGGGCGATACCTCGCCGACCACATTTCCGGTTGTCAGATCCTTGAGGTCGAGGGCGTGGACCATGCGCCCTGGTTCACCGAGCCCGAACGGACCACGACGGCGATCGAGGAGTTCCTCACCGGCAGCC
>NZ_LZKE01000189.1:0-9655 GCF_001672675.1 Mycobacterium sp. E2327 | reverse complement strand
CCTGCGGCCTGCGACTTTGAGGACCCTTTGAGCCGAGCTAACCGGCTTCGAAGAATCTACTGAGAATTCGCTGAGTGACCTTGGCCGTTTCGGCCGACAACGCGCGCGACCTCGACCATCGCCGACGTGATCTGCGCGATCTCCTCGCCGGAGCAGACATACGGCGGCATCGCATAGATCAGGTTGCGGAACGGGCGCAGCCACACGCCGCGGTCCAGCGCCGCCGGGGTGGCGACGGCCAGGTCGACCGGCCGGTCGCATTCGATGACGCCGATGGCGCCGCACACCCGTACGTCGGCCACGCCGGGCAGGTCCCGGGCCGGTCGCAGTCCGTCCGCCAGGCCCGCGGATATCTCCCCCACCCTGGATCGCCAGTCCTGGGCGAGCAGCAGCTCGACGCTGGCCACCGACACCGCGCAGGCCAGCGGATTGGCCATGAACGTGGGCCCGTGCATCAGCGCGCCGGCCTCCCCCGAGCTGATGGTGTGCGCAATCTCGGTGCTGCACAGGGTGGCGGCCAGGCTGAGGTACCCGCCGGTCAGCGCCTTGCCGACGCACATGATGTCCGGGCTCACCCCGGCGTGGTCGGCGGCGAACAGTTCGCCGGTGCGCCCGAAGCCGGTGGCGATCTCGTCGAAGATCAGCAGCACGTCGTGCCGCCGGCACATGTCCCGAAGATCGGTCAGGTAGCGCGGATCATGGAAGCGCATCCCACCCGCACCCTGTACCACGGGCTCGACGACGACGGCCGCCAGTTCGTCGGCGTGCTCGGCAAGCTGTGCCTCGAACGCCGCACTGTAGGCGGCGTCGTAGTCGCCGGGCACCTGGGGGGCGAAGACCTGTCGCGCCAGGATGTCGGTCCACAGCGAGTGCATGCCGCCGTCGGGGTCGCAGATGCTCATCGGGGTGAAGGTGTCGCCGTGGTAGCCGCCCCGCCAGGTCATCAGCCGGTGCTTGGCGGGCCGGCCGCGGCTGCGCCAGTATTGCAGCGCCATCTTGACCGCCACCTCCACCGACACCGACCCCGAGTCGCTGAAGAACACCGTCTCCAAGCCCGCCGGCGTGATCTCCACCAGCAGCCGCGCCAGCCGGGCCGCGGGCTCGTGGGTCAGCCCGCCGAACATGACGTGGTTCATCGTGGCCAGCTGCGCGGCGAGCGCGGCGTCCAGGTCCGGGTGGCCGTGCCCGTGGATCGCGGTCCACCAGGAGCTCATCGCGTCGAGCGCCTCGACGGGCTCGCCGTCGCGGATCAGCGTCAGCCGGGTGCCCCGGGCGGCGACGGCCACGACGGGCGCCATCGCCTCCCTGCCGATGGTGCTGTAGGGGTGCCACAGGTGCGCCGCGTCGATCGCGCTGATCTCCTCGGGCGTCAGCCCGCCCCTCGCCGCAGGCATAGAGATCGAGCGTAGAGGCAGCCGGTTCGCACAATTCGCGGCCATCGGGGACCATCTATGGCCATGGCTTCGCCGCATCAGACCGACGGCCCCAACCCGGGTGACCACATCGCCGCCCCGCCGGCGCCCGAGCGCCCCGACCAGCGCGACCACGAGCCACCCCGGGTGCTTCGCCTGCGGATCGCGGCCTGGGACGTCATCTGCACGGTCACGCTGCTGGTGCTGCTGTTGGTCCTCGCCACGGCGACAGACTGGCCGGCGCGGCTCTTCGGCTACCTCGAGAAGGTCTGCCAGGGCGAGGACTGCGGACCGGTCCCGTTCGGGATCGACTACTACATTCACCCGGTTGTGTGGGGCGGCATCGGCGCGGCGATCGCCGCGGCCGGAATCGGCCCGTTCGTGTCCCTCCTGAAGGGCTGGTACATGTCCTTCTGGCCGGTCTTGTCGCTCGTCCTGCTCATGGTCGCCTCGGCGGCCGGCTTCATCCTGACCACCTTCAGCGAGCGCTACTGGCTCTGACGGCGCGGCCGCGGAGTGTTCACCCAGATCGACGGCAGCGCGGAAAAGTGCGAGTGTGCGTCGCGCTGACGTCGACTTCGGCGCGACCGGGTCACCGGCGCGCGACTGAGACCCAAATCACAACGGGGCGCACGCGATTGGGGCGGCCAGTCACCGTCCGGTCACGTTACGACAAATAATCCTTTCCGATGCTCACCAGGCGTTTTCCGCCGGCCACTTCTGTTGTAAAAGTGTCTGTAGTGACTGGTGTGAATTCGGGCAAGCCGGCCGGGTTCATCGCCAAGCGTCATGCAGCGGCATCGGGCCCTGAGGGGGAAGGCCTCAAAATCCCAGCCGCCTGCACTAGCGGCCGCCGCGCGAAGTCACCGCGACGGAGGCCCAGGACCCAAGAAGGTGGGAACCCCATGAAACGCATCTCCGCTTTCGCGATCGGTCTCGCGATGCTGGTGGCCCCGTTGGCCACCGCCAGCATCGCGACGGCTGACCCCGGCACCCGGGCGATGGACTACCAGCAGGCCGCCGACATCGTCGTCATGCGCGGTCTTTCACAGCGCGGCGTGCCGTTTTCCTGGGCCGGCGGCGGCGTCACCGGCCCCACCCGCGGCAAGGGCACCGGCGCCATGACCGTCGGTTTCGACGCCTCGGGCCTGATGCAGTACGCCTACGCCGGCGCGGGGATCAAGCTGCCGCGTTCCTCCGGTGAGATGTACCGGCTGGGCCAGAAGGTGCTGCCGCAGCAGGCGCAGCGCGGCGACCTGATCTTCTACGGTCCCGAGGGCACTCAGAGCGTCGCGATGTACCTCGGCAACAACCAGATGCTCGAGGTGGGCGACGTGGTCCAGGTGTCGCCGGTGCGCGCCAACGGCATGACGCCCTACCTGGTCCGGGTTCTCGGGGTCCAGCAGACGCCGTTCCAGCAGGCGCCGCTGCAGCAGGTGCCCACCCAACAGGCACCCCTGCAGCAAGCGCCGGTCCAGCAGGTCCCGACCCAACAGGCACCGCTGCAACAAGCGCCGGTCCAGCAGGTCCCGACCCAGCAGGCGCCGCTGCAGCAGGCCCCGGTCCAGCAGGCGCCGGTGCAGCAGCTGCCCCTGCTGCAGCAGCCGCAGCAGGCGCCGGTGCAGCAGTCGCCCTACGGCATCACGCGGTAGCCCTTAGCCGGGGCCGTTTCGCCCCGCCGAACACCCGCCACTTGCTCCCCTGAACAGGCTCGCCGGAAGGCCGGCCGCCAGGAGCGGGTGGCGGTTTTCGGTTAAGTTGGCGGTTGACCATGCAGACCCTGTCGCCGCCTCGTCCACCGGTTGCCGCCGCACCGGTGCCGGCGCGCGCGGCCGGGTTCTATCGCTACGACCTCGACGGGCTGCGCGGGATCGCGATCGCGCTCGTCGCCGTGTTCCATGTCTGGTTCGGCCGGGTCTCCGGCGGCGTGGACGTTTTTCTGGCGTTGTCCGGGTTCTTCTTCGGCGGGAAGGTCCTGCGCGCCGCCCTTAACCCCGATGTCCCGCTGTCGCCGGTTTCCGAGGTGACCCGGTTGATCCGCCGCCTGCTGCCAGCCCTGGTGGTGGTCCTGGCCGGCTGCGGGCTGCTGACCGTCCTGGTGCAACCCGAAACCCGCTGGGAGACGTTCGCCGACCAGAGCCTGGCCAGCCTCGGCTACTACCAGAACTGGGAGCTGGCCAACTCGGCGGCCGACTACCTGCGCGCGGGTGAGGCCGTCACCCCGCTGCAGCACATCTGGTCGATGTCGGTGCAGGGCCAGTTCTACGTCGCCTTCCTGCTACTGGTCGCCGGGTGCGCCGTCCTGCTGCGCCGCCCGCTCGGCCCGCACCTACGGACGGGGTTCCTGCTGCTGCTCGGCGCGCTGACACTGGCCTCGTTCGTCTACGCCACCATCGCCCATCAGGACAACCAGGCGCTGGCCTACTACAACAGCTTCGCGCGGGCCTGGGAGTTGCTGCTGGGCGCGCTCGTCGGCGCCGTCGTGCCCTACGTCCGCTGGCCGATGTGGCTGCGCACCGCCCTCGCCACGGCCGCGCTGGCGGCGATCGTGTCGTGCGGCGCCCTCATCGACGGCGTCAAGGAATTCCCCGGCCCCTGGGCGCTGGTCCCGGTCGGGGCCACCATGCTGATGATTCTGGCCGGGGCGAACCTACCGGTCGGCGCCCATAACCGGATGCCGCTTCCCAACCGGATCCTGGCGGCGGGACCGCTGGTGGCGCTGGGCGCGATGGCCTACTCGCTGTACCTGTGGCACTGGCCGCTGCTCATCTTCTGGCTGTCCTACAGCGGGCACCGGCACGCCGGCCTCGTCGACGGCGCGGCGGTCCTGCTGGTCTCCGGGGCGCTGGCCTACCTGACCACCCGCCTCGTCGAGGACCCGCTGCGTTACCGGACATCCGCCGCGTCCCCGGCGCCCGAGCCGAGGATCCCCTCGGTCCCCTGGTCGCTGCGCCTGCGCAGGCCGACGATGGCGCTGGGATCGATGGTGGTGCTACTCGCCGTCACGCTCACCGCCACGTCGTTCACCTGGCGCCAGCACGTCACGGTGTTGCGCGCCGCGGGCAAGGAGCTCAGCGTCCTCAACCCGCAGGACTACCCGGGCGCGCGCGCCCTCACCGAGCACGCGCGGGTCCCGGCGCTGCCGATGCGGCCCAGCGTGCTGGAGGTCAAGGACGACCTGCCGATCTCGACCCGGGACGGCTGCATCAGTGACTTCGTCAACCCCGCGCTGGTCAACTGCACCTACGGCGACGTCGAGGCCACCCGCAGCATCGCCCTGGCCGGCGGCTCGCACGCGGAGCACTGGCTGCCCGCGCTGGACCTGCTGGGCCAGCTGCACCACTTCAAAGTGGTCACCTACCTCAAGATGGGCTGCCCGTTGTCCACCGAGGAAGTCCCGCTGATCATGGGCAACAACGCCCCGTACATGCAGTGCCGGGAATGGGTCCAGCGGACGATGACCAAGCTGGTCACCGACCGCCCCGACTACGTGTTCACCACGACGACCCGCCCGTGGAACATCAAGGCCGGCGACGTGATGCCGGCGACCTACATCGGCATCTGGCAAACGTTGTCGGACAACAACATTCCGATCCTCGGCATGCGGGACACCCCGTGGCTGGTCAAGAACGGCAAGCCGTTTGACCCGGCGGACTGCCTGGCCAAGAAGGGCGGCAGCCCCGATTCGTGCGCGGTCAAGCGCTCCGACGTGCTCGCCGACCGCAACCAGACGCTCGACTTCGTCACACAATTCCCGTTGCTGAAGGTCCTCGACATGTCGGACGCGATCTGCCGCGCCGACGTCTGCCGCCCCGTCGAGGGAAACGTGCTGATCTACCACGGCGCGCACCACCTGTCGCCCACCTACGTGCGCACAATGACCAACGAGCTGGGCCGCCAGATCGGGGCCGGCACCGGTTGGTGGTGACAGGCCGCCGCGCCCGGGCGCGGATAAGGTCGGATGATGCCTACGAACAAACCAGGCTCGGATGAAGGCGCCGCCGCACATGATGCCGGCACGGCCCAGCCCCGACTGGCCACCGTCTGGCCCGGAAATCCTTACCCGCTCGGCGCGTCCTATGACGGGGCCGGCACCAACTTTTCGCTGTTCTCCGAGATCGCCGACAGGGTCGAGCTGTGCCTGATCGACGGCGACGGCAGCGAGTCGCGCATCCCGCTGGATGAGGTCGACGGGTTCGTCTGGCACGCCTACCTGCCGAACATCGTCCCGGGTCAGCGCTATGGCTTTCGGGTGCACGGGCCCTTCGACCCGGCGGCCGGGCACCGGTGTGACCCCAGCAAGCTGCTGTTGGACCCGTACGGCAAGGCCTTTCACGGCGATTTCCAATTCGGGCAGGCGCTGTTCTCCTATGACCTGACGGCCGTCGACCCGGACGGCCCGAACGCCGACGGGCTCGATCCCGGCACTCCCCCGATGGTGGACTCGCTCGGCCACACCATGACCAGCGTGGTGAGCAACCCGTTCTTCGACTGGGGCTCCGACCGGGCCCCGCTCACCCCGTACCACGAGACCGTCATCTACGAGGCCCACGTCAAGGGCATGACGCAGACCCATCCCGGCATCCCCGAGCAGCTTCGGGGCACCTACGCCGGGCTGGCCCACCCGGTGGTGATCGACCACCTCAAGTCGCTCAACGTCACCGCCATCGAGCTGATGCCCGTTCACCAGTTCATGCACGACTCCCGACTCCTGGACCTGGGGCTGCGAAACTACTGGGGCTACAACACCTTTGGCTTTTTCGCCCCGCACAACCAGTACGCGGCCAACCGCACCGCAAGCGTCGCCGAGTTCAAATCCATGGTGCGCAGCTTCCACGAGGCCGGCATCGAAGTCATCCTGGACGTGGTCTACAACCACACCGCCGAGGGCAATCACCTCGGGCCGACGATCAACTTCCGCGGCATCGACAACGCGGCCTACTACCGGCTCGTCGACACGGACCTGCGGTTGTACAAGGACTACACCGGCACCGGCAACAGCCTGAACCCCCGACACCCGCACGTCCTGCAGCTGATCATGGACTCGCTGCGCTACTGGGTGCTCGAGATGCACGTCGACGGGTTCCGCTTCGACCTGGCCGCCACGCTGGCCCGCGAGCTGCACGACGTCGACCGGCTGAGCGCGTTTTTCGACCTGGTGCAGCAGGATCCGGTCATCAGCCAGGTCAAATTGATCGCCGAGCCGTGGGACGTCGGCGAGGGCGGCTACCAGGTCGGAAATTTCCCGGGTTTGTGGACCGAGTGGAACGGGAAGTATCGCGATACTGTGCGCGACTACTGGCGGGGCGAGCCCGCGACCCTGGGCGAGTTCGCCTCCCGGCTGACCGGGTCGTCGGACCTCTATGAGGTGACCGGTCGGCGCCCCAGCGCCAGCATCAACTTCGTCACCGCCCACGACGGGTTCACGCTCAACGACCTGGTGTCCTACAACGAGAAGCACAACATGGCCAACGGCGAGGACAACCGCGACGGCGAAAGCCACAACCGGTCGTGGAACTGCGGCGTCGAAGGCCCCACCGACGACCCCGACATCCTGGAGCTGCGCTGCCGCCAAATGCGCAACTTTTGGGCGACGCTGCTCGTCAGCCAGGGCACGCCGATGATCGCGCACGGCGACGAATTCGGCCGCACCCAGAACGGCAACAACAACGTCTACTGCCAGGACTCCGAATTGTCCTGGATGGACTGGTCATTGGTCGAAAAGAACGCGGATCTGCTGGCGTTCGCGCGCAAGGTGACCACGCTGCGCAAGAACCATCCGGTGTTTCGCCGGCGCCGGTTCTTCGAGGGTGAGCCGATCCGCAGCGGCGACGAGGTCCGCGACATCGCCTGGCTGAATCCGAGTAGCCGCGAGATGACGCACGAGGACTGGGGCGAGAGCATTCACAAGTGCGTGGCGGTGTTCCTAAACGGCGATGCCATCACCGCACCCAACGCCCGCGGCGAGCGGGTGGTCGACGACTCATTCCTGTTGTGCTTCAACGCCGGTGATGACCGGGTCGAGTTCGTGATGCCGCCCGACGACTACGCCCAGGAGTGGACCGTGGAGCTGGACACCAATCATCCCGCCGGTGAGGCGGACCAGGTGGTCAACGCCGAAGAGAAGGTCTCGCTGCCCTCACGTTCGCTGCTGATCCTGCGTAAGACCTTGTGACGCATGGCCTTTCCTGTTCTGTCCACCTACCGGCTGCAGTTGCGTGGTGAGTCCAGCGGTGTCGCGTTCACCTTCGCCGACGCCGAAAACCTGCTGGATTACCTCGACGAACTCGGCGTGACCCATCTCTATCTCTCCCCGGTGCTGACCGCCGCCCCGGGGTCGAACCACGGCTACGACGTCACCGATCCCACCACGGTCGCACCGGAGCTGGGCGGCGCCGACGGCCTGGCCCGGCTGTCCGCGGCGGCCCGGTCGCGCGGCATGGGCCTGATCATCGACATCGTGCCCAACCACGTCGGCATCGACGACCCCGAGCAGAACGCGTGGTGGTGGGACGTGCTGCGGCACGGCCGGGGCTCGCAGTACGCGGCGTTCTTCGACATCGACTGGGACCTCGACGAAAGCGGCCGAATTGTGCTGCCAATATTGGGTTCCGACGACGACGCGGCCGACCTGAAGGTCGACGGCGACCGGCTGCGGCTCGGCGACCTCGCCCTGCCCATCGCTCCGGGCACCGCGGAGGGCAGCGGCCCGCAGGTTCACGACCGCCAGCATTACCGGTTGGTGGGCTGGCGCAACGGAGTCACCGGCTACCGGCGCTTCTTCTCGATCACCTCGCTGGCCGGGCTGCGGCAGGAGGACCGCGAGGTGTTCGACGCCAGCCACGCCGAGGTCGCCCGCTGGTTCGACGAGGGACTCGTCGACGGCGTGCGCATCGACCACCCGGACGGATTGTCCGATCCCTGCGGGTATTTAGCCCGACTGCGTGAGCTGCTCGGGCCCGACGCCTGGATCGTCATCGAGAAGATCCTCGCCGTCGACGAGGCCCTGGAGCCGACGCTGCCGGTCGCCGGCACCACCGGCTACGATGTGCTCCGGCAGGTAGGCGGCGTCTTCGTCGACCCGGCCGGTGAGGAGGCGCTCACCGCGCTCGTCGACTCGGCGGGTTTGGACTACGACGCCATGCCCGCGCTGCTCGCCGAGCTCAAGGTTCGCGCCGCCACCCAGACCCTGGGCAGCGAGCTGGCCCGGCTGCGACGGGCCGTCGCGGCTACGGCGGGCACCGATGACCCGCTGCTGCCCGACGCCATCGCCGCGCTGCTCACCCACATCGGTGTCTACCGCAGCGACTACCCCGGCCTGGCCGCGCTGCTGCCCACCGCGTTGGCCGAAACCCAGGCCCAGTCATCGCAATTGGGGCCCGCGCTGCAGGTGCTGGCGGCGGCGCTGGCCGAGGGCGGCGAGCCCGCGACCCGGCTGCAGCAGCTCTGCGGCGCGGTGACCGCCAAGGCCGTAGAGGACTGCCTGTTCTACCGCGACGCCCGGCTGGTCTCGCTCAACGAGGTGGGCGGCGAACCGCACCGCTTCGGCGTCGGCCTGGCGGAGTTTCACTACAGCGCCGCCGACCGAGCCCGGTTGTGGCCGCACACGATGACGACGCTGACCACCCATGACACCAAGCGCGGCGAGGACGTGCGGGCCCGCATCGGCGTGCTGTCCCAGGTGCCGTCGCTGTGGACCGAGTTCCTGGCCCGCTGGGAGGTCCAGGCGCCCTCGCCCGATCCCGCGACCGGACAGTTCCTGTGGCAGAACATCTTCGGGGTTTGGCCGGTCAGCGGCCAGGTGACCGGGGAACTGCGCGCCCGGCTGCACGCCTACGCCGAGAAGGCCATCCGGGAGGCGGCCTGGCACACCTCGTGGAACGACCCCGACACCGCGTTCGAGGACGCGGTGCACCGCTGGCTGGACACCATCCTCGACGGCCCGGTGGCCGGCCAGTTGACCGAGCTTGTGGCCCAACTCAATCCGCACGCCGCAAGCGACGCGCTCGGCCAGAAGCTGCTCGCGCTCACCGTGCCCGGGACACCCGACGTTTACCAGGGCACCGAGTTGTGGGACGACAGCCTGGTCGACCCCGACAACCGGCGCGCCGTCGACTATGCCGCCCGCCGCGCCGCGCTGAAAGACCTGCAGCACCCGAAGATTCGCGTCGTCGCCGCGGCGAAACGCTACCACGTGGTCGGCGGCGTCGCCTTCGGCGAGCACCGGCCGGTGGCCGCCCCGC
>NZ_LZKE01000188.1:0-1675 GCF_001672675.1 Mycobacterium sp. E2327 | reverse complement strand
CCCCGCGAACACGGTGGCCGCTCGCTCGGCTTGCGTGAGGCGATGGAGGTTCGGATCGAGGCGGCGCTGCGATCCGCGCCCAAGCTGCCCAACATTCAGGGTCCCGGCGTCGCCGCCCCGGGTATCCGCCAGTTCGGCACGCCCGCCCAGATCGAACGGCTCCTGGTTCCCCTGCTGCGCGGCGACGAGTGGTGGGCCTTGGGCATGTCCGAGCCGGAAGCGGGGTCCGATTTCGCCGGGCTGCGCACCCGGGCCGAGCGTGACGGGGACGTCTTCCGGGTCAACGGTCACAAGATCTGGACCACCCAGGCCCACGAGTCGCGCTGGTGCACGCTGTACGTCCGCACCGACCCCGAGGCGCCGAAACACCGCGGCATCTCCTGCCTGATCCTCGACCTGCAATCGCCCGGGGTACGGATCGAGCCGATCCGCATGGCCTCGATCTCCGACGAGACGTTCTGCGAGGTGTTCCTCGACGATGTCGAGGTTCCTGCGGAAAACCTGCTCGGGCCGCTCAACGGCGGCTGGAACGTCGCGTTGTCGTCGCTGCACCACGAGCGCCAGATGATCTGGATCATGAACTGGGTCGAGATCAAGCGCGGGCTCGACGCGGTGCGCGGGGCGCGTCCGACCGACGACATCTGCGCCGAGCTCGGCGCGCTGCTGGCCGACGCCGAGGCGCTGCGCGCCACCGGATACCGGGCCCTGGGCAACGAACTGGCGGGTCGGCCGAGCCCCGAGGCCGACATCATGAAGCTGCTCGGATCGGTTACCTTGCAACGCGTTTGGGAACTGGCCGCCGTCGCCAGGGGACAGGAGTGGGTCAGCGATCCGGATCTGCTCTTCGAACGCCAGGACGCGCTGGCCGCCACCATCTACGGCGGAACGTCGGAAGTGCAGCGCAACATCATCGCCGAGCGGCTGCTCGGACTGCCGAAGGGATGACTCGGATGGATTACGACCTCGGCGAGGACGCCGGACAACTCCGAAGTCACTTACGGGAGTTGATCGCCAACCACATCCCCGCCGACTTCCTCGGCGCCTGCACCGAAAACCCACAGGATCTCGCCACCACCGAGACGTTCTGCAAGCTGTTGGCCACCGAGGGGCTGCTGGCGCTGGCATGGCCGAAAGAGCATGGCGGCGGCGGCGGTTCGGTCTGGCAGCAGACCGTGCTGCGCGAGGAGATGTGGGCCCAGCACGAGCCCCGCGGCCCGCAGTACATGGGCATCAACTGGGTCGGCCCGGCGCTCATGCGTTACGGCACGGACGAACAGAAGGCCAAGCACCTGTCGGCCATCGCGTCCGGCGATGTGATCTGGTGCCAAGGCTTTTCCGAGCCCGAGGCCGGAACCGACCTCGTCTCGCTGCGCACCCGCGCGGTGCCGGACGGGGACGGGTGGCGCATCACCGGCCAGAAGGTGTGGACCTCGTACGCCCAGATGGCGTCCTGGTGTGTGCTAGCGGCCTGCACCGACCCCGACGCGCCAAAAGCCAAGCGGCTCACCCTGTTCCTGATACCCATGGACCGGCCCGGGTTCACCGTCCGGCCCATCCCGTCGATGCTGGGTCCGCATCACCTCAACGAGATGTTCCTCGACGACGTGCCGGCGTTTCCCGGTGACGTCCTCGGCGAGGTCGGCGACGGCTGGCGGGTGATGCGGGAGGCGCTGGC